>DASRSD010000144.1 GCA_035656635.1 Pirellulales bacterium | reverse complement strand
CTTGGGAGCCGTATCATCCAATCGGCGCACGTGCCGCACAAAGCGGCAAACAACCCGAACGTTGCCGTCCACAGGCCGGCTGTCGGAAGCGAACGCCGGTTCGAACACAAAGGGAAACGTGACTAATGCCGCAGCATGGCCAGAACGATTTCCAGCACGATCAGCAGAATCACAGTAATTTCCAATAGCTCCACGCGCACCGTGGCCGATTGATCGCTGACCACTTGATATGCCCCCTCCACCACGTCGAGCGACTCGCGGATGTTTTGCTCCCATTCGTTCAAATGAAACCGGGCGGCAATCATCCGATAGACGCGGGCCAAATACTGGTCGCCCACCATTTTCAGCGCGTTGCCGGTCCGCTCGAACAAATTAATGGCCTCAATTCGCAGTTCGCCTAATTGACGCAGCGGCCGGCTGTGGCTGCGCCAAAACGGCAGCACCCGCTGAATGGTGCGATGAATGGTGCTGTACGCCGCCGCCAGCCGATCGTCCAGCAAATTGTCGATGTAGCGATACTCCAGCAATTGCAAATTGGCGAACTCGATGGCTTGCAGCGTTTCTTCGCAATCGCGGTCGATCAATACCGAAGCCGACCAGGCCGAGAGCAACATATCGGCCGGATTATAACTGATGCGCGATTGCAAGGCGGCTTCAATTTCGCTGGGGCTGAGCGGTTCCGATTCCAATCGCACCAGGCCCGCCAACCAACCGCCATGTTGCTCCACCAGCGATTGCGGCGGCGGCAGGGAATCGCTCGGCGGAAGTTGAAAGACAAAATATTCTTCTCCCAACGGGCTCCAATGCGGATTCTGAATGACGGGCAATAATTGTTGAAACAATTTCGAGGTTGCCGAGCGCGCTGCTTCGACCAGCGATTGTGGATCGGCCAAAGCGCCCGCCAGATGCGAAAGCGAAGTGGCCGATAATTCAAAAGGGAATTGCAACGACACGCTGGCGCCGCCGAAATCGAATACAATCGCCTCCGCCGTAGCCTGAACTGCGCCCAATTCGGGTAGCGGAATGGGCGGCAGGTTCAATGGATAGCGCAGCGGCGCCGGCCGGTAACCGATGGAACTGGGGGTGCGCCGCCGTCGAGCCAACTCTTCACTTTGCGTGGGTAGAAGTTGCCGAGCGCGCTCCAGATCGATTTCGTCTCCCCAATCGAATGCCACGAATACGTGCAGCGTGCCGCGAAGGATAGATTGATCGGTGAGCATGGAATGAGTATAGCCGCCACGGAGAACAATTGAATGCGTTCAGGCGTTACTAGTGTCCCCCGGAGTCAGAAGTTTTTCCAAGCGCTCTAAAAACGGCCGCTGCTCAGGGTGGATCAGCTGTTGCGCTTCGTCCAGGGGAAAAAATTCCGCCCGGTCAACTTCCCAACTGGCCGGATGCGGTGCGGCATTTTCTGGTGCGGCGACGGCAAAGGCATGAATCCGTTTTCGACTTTTCGTGTAATCGATGTGTCCCAGCGGAACTAAGTTGGGCTGCGCAGAGTCATCGCTCGGCAGCGCCGAGTGTTGCTGGGCAATGACTACATTGACGCCGCTTTCTTCTCGGGTTTCACGCACTGCCGCGTCTGCCAAGGCCTCCCCTTCGTCGGGCAATCCTTTGGGAATTCCCCACGGCGCGCGGCGATTGTAATTTCCTGACGGATGCACCAGCAGCACTTCTAACTGCTTTCCCCGCTGACGGTAAACGACCAAGCCCGCCGATTGCACCACGGCAAACTCCTTCACAGGTTATGCTAATTGGCGCACAAGCCCCTGCTCTTTGTCAGCCTTTGAATTCCCCACGGTTTTTCTCGTTGAACTATTGCAAGTGTCGCGGTTGACTGGTAGGGTATTTTCTCAGTTGTGCCGCCAAATTTAAGGGAAAATGAGCATTGGGCCAACGGGCGGCACAGCATCCTGCCAAACCTTCCTGCTGGTTCAATTGACCTTGGTACATCGCGTCGTCCGCTTGGGGATTCTCTCCCTGCCAGCGACTACCATTTCCATCCTGAGCGCGTGCAACCAAAGATTTTGAAGGCACCTCGATGAAACTTCCTCTCCTGCGTTGGATTACTGGTTTCCTGAGTTTAGTTCTGGCAGGCACAAACTTTACTTCGATAGCGTCCGCCGGCGTTGTTACCTCGCACGTTGCCACGCTATATGTCTCCGATTTGAACGGCGACCCGTACTTTCAGCAAGCTGTGGGGCGAGTTTTAGCCTTCGATGCCACTACCGGCCAATACCTTCGCACGGTGGTCACTGGCCTGACGGTTCCCTCGGCGGTAACAATTGGCCCTGGCGGACTGCTCTACGTCGCCGATGCCGGAACCGGCCAGGTGCTAACATTTAATCCCTCGGCTACCGACCAGTCCGCTACCGCCGGCGGCGTGTACGCTTCCGGCATTATTACGCCCGGCGGATTGCTGTACGATCGCTCAGATAATTCGATGTTCGTCAGCCAAGAAATCCCCACGCAAACCGGCTTCCTCGGCGAAGATGTTAAACACTACGATGCCAATGGAAACCTAATCACAACCGATGGCACGGCGGGTGTCATTGGAATCGGCACCGGCTCAACCGGCCGCGCCGGCATGGCCTTGGATAGCAACCATAATTTATACGTGGGCACGCTCGACACCAACACGGGAAACGTTTTGAAGTTTACCGCCAGCGACCATTACAATACTTCCAGCGTGTTTGCTTCCGGCGCCCTCGGAGCCAGCCAAATGTTGTTTTACAACGGTAATTTGTTGGTAGACGCACAATTTGAGGGGGCTGTGTTGCAATACGATAGCAGCGGCGTCCTTACGGCCAACAATCCGTTTATTACGCTCGTTAGCCAGGCTTTCAATTCTGGCTTGATTGCCCACGGCACGAACGGCCTCATTGTCAGCGGCATCGGCAGCGGCACCGGACCGGGTCAAATTGGAATCTATAACATCGACACCGGGGCGCCGCTCCATCCGGACAGCGACACTTTTATTACGAAAGCCACCGTTGACGCCGGCATCGCCGGCAATGCGTATTTTCAACCGACGTCTTCGTTCGTGTATTATGTGCCGGGCGATTTGAATTTAGACGGCGTGGCAACCTCCAACGACATTAACACCATGCTCAGCGCCCTGATTGATTTGAGCGGATATCAAACCTCGCACGATTTGTCGGACGATGAGCTGTTGCAGATTGCCGATTTGAACCACGATGGCAAAGTCACCAATGCCGATTTACAGGGGTTGCTCGATTTGTTGAAATCGGAGGGAAGCTCCGCAGTTTCCGGAGTTCCTGAACCCAGCAGTTGCGTGTTGGCGAGTTTGGCGTTTGTGGCGGTATTTAACACCGTTTATCGGCGGCGCTCGCAACGATGAAAACGCCCGGCCGTCGAGATTCGCGCCAGTTTGCCTTTACGCTGGTGGAATTGCTCGTCGTCATCGCCATCATTGGCATTTTGGTCGCGCTTTTGTTTCCCGCGGTCCAATCTTCTCGCGAAAGCGCCCGGCTGCTGCAATGTGCCAACCATCTTAAGCAGTTAGGCGTGGCATTGCACAATTATGAATCGGCGCGGCATTGCCTGCCGCCTGGGTCAGAATCGCGGCAGTACGATGCGCTGACGCCCTATACATTTTACCGCTGGTCGGCGTTGGCCCACTTGATGCCGTACATGGAGCTGGCGGCGGTTCATAATTCGCTCGATTTTTCAGTGCCGCTGTACAGCGCAGGCTTTCAAGTATTTCCCCAGAACCGAGCGGCGGTGGCGCTGTTGATCCCGGACTTTCTTTGTCCCTGCGACACGGGGCAGCCCGTTTCCCCAGTTTTCGGGCCCACCAATTACGCAGCTTGCGCTGGATCGGGCGTGGGCGGCGGCACGCCGTTTGAAACCGACGGCGTGTTCTACATCAACTCCAAAACTCGCACGAATCAAATCACGAGCGGATTGAGTAAAACCGCTGCGATGTCGGAAAGCATTCTTGGTCAGGCGGTGCCATTTGGAACGAGCCGCAGCCAAGCGAACCCGCGTTTTGTTTACGCTTTCACGTTCACGACGCCGCTGTCGGAAACCGCTTGCGGCTCAACCATCACCTATAATGTTTCCGATCCGCGCGGTTTTGCCTGGGCCAACGGTGAGTTCCGCTCCGCCATGTACAATCATTATTTGCCCCCGAATTCGCAAAATTTGGATTGCATTGCCTCGCGGCTTGGCGGATCGCTTGCGGAAATTGATTCCGCTTATGGTTGGCGCACCGCCCGCAGCTTACATTTGGGCGGCGTAAACTTGCTATTAGCAGACGGCTCGGTGCACTTTGAAACCGACACCATCGATCCGGCGGTGTGGAAAGCAATGTCCCTCCGCGCTAGCGAAGCGTCCAGGCCGCAATAAATCAGAGTATTTTATCAAGGTTGTCAATTGCGCCGGACCCAGCGATACTTAAATCAATGAGCCAGGCACACCCCATCGGTGAAACGGCCTCCATCGGCATCGGCAGCGGCGCCGCGGGCAGTGCCGAAAAAACCAGCTTCGACCTCGATCTTTCCGGACGCCAATTGGGCGATTATCGCTTGCTGCGCCGTCTGGGGCGCGGGGCCATGGCCGATGTGTATTTAGCCGAGCAAGGTTCGCTCCGCCGGCAAGTGGCGTTCAAAGCACTTAAGCGCGAGCTGGCGAACGATCATACGTACGTTCGCCGCTTTCACATGGAAGCTCAGGCTGCAGCGTCGCTGGTGCAGGCCAACATCGTGCAAATTTATGAAGTGGGTTGCATCGAGGGCTGTCATTATATTGCCCAAGAATATGTGGAAGGTCAAAACCTTTCGCAATATATTAGCCGCAACGGCGCTCCGCCGGTAAAGTTGTCGCTGGCACTCATGCGGCAAGTCGCAGCAGCGCTATGCAAAGCCGCCGATCGCGGCATTGTTCACCGCGACATTAAGCCGGAAAACATCATGATGGCCCGCAGCGGCGAAGTGAAAGTAGCCGATTTCGGCCTGGCCCGGATCGGCACCGGCGAGGAAGAATCGCTGAAGCTCACGCAAGTGGGCATTACGATGGGCACGCCGCTGTATATGAGCCCGGAGCAAGTGGAGGGGCGGCAGCTTGATCCGCGTAGCGACATCTACAGTTTGGGCGTAACGTGTTATCACATGTTGGCTGGTCAGCCGCCGTTTCGCGGCGACACCGCGCTGAGCGTGGCCATTCAGCATGTTCGCACGCAGCCGGAGCGGCTGGAAAATATACGGCCCGATTTGCCGCCGGCGTTGTGCCGCATCATTCACAAAATGTTGGCGAAAGACACTGCCCAGCGCCAGCAGGGTCCGCGCGAATTGTTGCACGAACTGCGCGCGCTGCAAATCGAAGGCATCGACATGCAGTGGCCCGCCGAGTTGGACGAGCTGAGCACCGTGGAATCGGTCGCGCTGGCTCAGGCGAGTTGGGCAGCTACCCAGCGGCTCCAAACCGTCATGAACAGCCATGCCATGCTGCAAAACGATCGCCGCTGGCTGTGGTATGCCGCAGCCGGTTCGCTGGTGGCTTTGTTCGTGGGCGCTAGTGCCGCGTGGGCCTTGCACGGTTCGTTCCTGCTGGAGGTGCCGGCCTCCCAAGTACCGAAAGTGCAGCTGCAAGGTAGCCCGGCAGATCAATATTGGGCCGCCCAGAGCCTGGGAACGGAAGCAGCCTGGGAAAGCATCATCAATAACCCCGGCAACTTCGGCGATCGGCTATATGTGCCTATGGCCGAGGTAGAACTCGCTTTGAAATACCTCAAAACCTTCGACCAAGGGGACCGCGATAAGGCGCTGCACCTGTTCGAGCATTTGGCGAAAGACTATCCCAACGATGATGTTCAATGGCGTGCCGACGGTCTGGCTGGACAAGCCATTGTTCTTTCACTGGACGGCAATTATCAAGAGAGCCTGGCAAAAATTTTAGAGTTGGATAAATTTTTGAACACGATTCCGAATGCGACCACCGGCCGACAGACTTACAATCCACGCTACTTCAATTCCGACATTCTCCGCGATCTCCGCAGCGTGATTGCCATCAACGACAAAAAGTTGGGTGATGCCGCCACGAAGGCCACCAAAGATTTTCAGCAAAAGCTCGACACACTCATGGAAGAACCCGGCAGCTAAGCATTGGGGCGAGTTCAATTTTGGCGGAGCCAACAGCATGCGTTTTCGCTTTACCATTCGCGATCTGTTCTGGCTGGTTTTTGTGGTGGCGCTGGCCATTGGTTGGTGGCTGGATCATCGGCATTTGGATAGCCAGTTGAGCCATTACGAATTGCTGATGTTCCGCTCCGGCGTGCCCGACCAGGCCACGCAGGCATCGCCGCTGCGATAGCCGCAAAGAGCGTGTTGAGTGTGGCGCAGCCTGGGGCTTTTTCTGCTGCCGCGGGCGCATTGCTGCGCCGCTTGGCAAGCGTTAAAATGCCCGATTCGCAGTTTCCATACGCCATCAAATTGTTTTCTGCAGGCGGCCCGCTGCCTACCGCATGCCGCCTACGCTCACATGCCCAAACCTCGCAATATGGTCGTGGCCCAAAGTGGCGGGCCCAGTGCCGTTATCAATAACAGCCTGCGCGGCATCATCGAAACCGCGCGCCAAATGTCCGAAATTGGCGCCGTGTACGGAGCTCGGCATGGCATCGAAGGCGTATTGAAAGAGGAATTGCTCGATCTCTCTGCGCAGGATGCAGAGGAAGTTTCGCTCCTGCGGTTTACTCCGGCCGCCGGCTCCATTGGCACTTGCCGCTACAAGCTCAAGCCGGCACAGACGGAAGATTTCACTCGCACCATTGAAGTTCTGAAAGCCCACGGCATTGGCTACTTTTTGTACATCGGCGGCAACGATTCGATGGACACCGCCCATAAAATTGCCGCCCTGGCGCGCGAGCGTGGGCTGGATCTCATCGCCGTCGGCGTGCCCAAAACCATCGACAACGACGTGGGCGACAGCGAATTCAAACTGGTCGATCACACGCCCGGCTATGGCAGCACCGCTAAATACTGGATGCACATGGTGCAAAATGCCAACGAAGAAAACGCCGGAAGCTCGCCGGCCGATCCGGTGCTGGTGATGCAAGCCATGGGACGCAAAATCGGTTATATTCCGGCAGCTGCCCGGCTGGCTGATCCAGCTCGCGAAATGCCGCTGCAAATCTATTTGGCCGAAAGTCCCTGCACGCTGGCCCAACTTGCCAACAACGTAAACGACGAGTTGAAAAAATCGGGGCGCTGTGTGGTCGTCATTAGCGAAGGGTTCGATGTGGGGGACATCGGCGCAATGAAAGATTCCTTCGGCCATACTTCGTTCAGTGCCAGCCAACTTACTGTGGGGCAGATCGTGGTCAATCACTTGAACAAAGTCGGACTGGCCGCCAAAGGCGCGGCCCGGGGCAATGTTCCCGGCACCGATCAGCGCCATGCCACGGCCTATGCTTCGACCGTCGACCTGGAAGAAGCTTACCGCAGCGGCCAAATGGCTGCGCTGTTGGCCGCCCGCGGCGAAGGGGGCTTCATGGCTACCATTTTGCGCGAGCCCGGTACAATTTACTCAGCCCGGTACGATAAAGTGCCGCTGGAAAAAGTGGCCGCCGCCGATCGCACGTTCCCCAAGCATTGGATCGCCAAAAACGGCTGTGATGTCACCGACGATTTTGTCCGTTACTGCCGCCCACTAGTCGGTGACGACATGGTCTCGCTCCCCATGCTGGACGGTCGTCAGCGGCTGACAAAGTTCAAACCGATTTATGCCGAACAGAAGTTGCCCAAGTATATTCCTCAAGCCGATCGCAAGAAATAATTGCATTCTCATAAAGCCGCGACCGTTGGTCGCGTTAGCCCTCCTTACGCGTCACTAACATGATCGACTTCACGCCCAAGCACAAATTCCTCGTTGGCATCGACAGCGACGGCTGCGCTTTCGACACGATGGAGTTGAAGCACAAGGAGTGCTTCATTCCGCAAATCATCAACCACTACGGTCTGCAGGGCGTCAGCAAGTACGCCCGTGAGGCGGCGGAGTTTGTGAATTTGTATTCCAAAAGCCGCGGCATCAATCGGTTTCCCGCGCTCATCGAAACCTTGGAGTGGCTACAACTGCGGCCGGAAGTGCAAGCCCGGGGCGTTAAAATCACCATGCCGCAGGGTTTGGTCGAGTGGATTAAAGTCGAAACCAAGCTTGCCAATCCGGCGCTGGCCAAAGCGGCGGAAACTTCCGGCCATCCCGATCTCCAGCAGGCCATCGCTTGGAGCAAGGAAGTAAACGAAGCGGTGGAAAAAATCGTTCGCTGGGTGCCGCCGTTTCCGTTCGTGCGCGAAAGTTTGGAAAAACTGAAAGCACATGCCGATTTGCTCGTGGTTTCCGCCACGCCCACCGAGGCGCTGAAGCGCGAATGGGAAGAGCACGATTTGGCAAAATACGTGGTCGCCATTTGCGGCCAGGAATTAGGCACGAAGAAGGAACTGCTGGGCGTTTCCAAAAAATACGATGCCCACCACACGCTAATGATCGGCGATGCTCCCGGCGATTACAAAGCGGCCCAAGCTAACCACGCCTTGTATTTCCCGATCAATCCCGGCGCGGAAGAAGTCAGTTGGAAGCGCTTCCACGATGAAGGCATCGAGCGCTTTCTCAAAGGCACTTTTGCCGGCGAGTATCAGCAAAAATTATTGGCCGAATTTGAATCCTACTTGCCCGATCGACCGCCGTGGGAGAAAAAATCGTGAACTGTGATTTCGGACTGGTCGGCTTGGCCGTGATGGGCGAAAATTTGGCGCTGAACGTCGAAAGCCGCGGCTTTCGTGTGACCGTGTTCAACCGCACCACCACGGTCGTTGACGATTTCATCAAAGGCCGTGCCGTGGGAAAAAAATTCGTCGGCTGCCATTCACTGGAGGAACTGGTCAAAAATCTCAGCCGGCCGCGAAAAGTCATGCTCATGGTCAAGGCTGGCTCGGCGGTCGATCAACTCATCGAGCAATTGCTGCCGCTCTTGGAAAAGGGAGATGTCATCATCGACGGCGGCAACACGCTGTTTTCCGATACCGAACGCCGCACGCAATATGTGGAATCCAAAGGATTGCTATACGTCGGCAGCGGCGTGTCTGGTGGCGAGGAAGGCGCACTCAAAGGCCCCAGTCTCATGCCCGGCGGGTCGCCCGCGGCGTGGCCTATCATCAAGCCGATTTTCCAGGCCATCGCGGCCAAAGTCGGGCCGAAAGGGGATATTCCCTGTTGCGACTGGGTCGGTCCGCGCGGCGCCGGCCACTATGTGAAGATGGTCCACAACGGCATTGAGTACGGCGACATGCAATTGATTTGCGAAGCCTACAACATGCTCCGTTCCGGACTGAATTTGACGAACGAGCAACTCTACGACGTGTTTGCTGAGTGGAACAAGGGCGAACTGGACAGTTATCTGATCGAAATTACACGCGATATTTTTAGCGTGAAGGATTCAGAGACCGGCCACGACATGGTTGACCTGATTCTCGATGCCGCCGGCGCCAAGGGCACGGGAAAATGGATGAGTCAACTGGCCCTCGACCTGGGCGTGCCCAGCACGTTGGTCACCGAAGCCGTCTATGCTCGGTGTCTGTCGGCGCTTAAAGAAGAACGTGTTCGCGCCAGCAAAGTATTACACGGCCCGGCCGGCCGTTACGAGGCCGATCCCAAGCAGTTCATCGAAGCCGTTCGCCAAGCCTTGTACGCTTCCAAAATTTGCAGCTACGCGCAGGGCTTCGTGCAAATGCAGGCCGCCGCCAAAGAACATAAGTGGCCGCTCGATTTCGGCAGCATCGCCCTGTTGTGGCGCGGCGGCTGTATTATTCGGGCGGCATTTTTGGAACGCATCAAAGAGGCCTTCGATGGCGACAAGAACTTGGAAAATTTGCTGCTAGCGCCTTATTTCCGCGATGTGCTCCAAAAAGCACAAACCGCGTGGCGACATGCGGTCACCACCGCCGTGAATTTGGGAATTTGGACGCCGGCATTTATGACCGCGCTGGCATATTACGACGGCATTCGCCAGGAGCGATTGCCTGCCAATCTGCTGCAAGCCCAGCGCGATTACTTTGGCGCGCACACGTACCAGCGCGTCGACAAATCCGGCACATTCCACACCGAATGGCTCCATCTGCGCCGCCAACCGAAATGACAACCATGACTCAATCTTTCGTCGAAAATTTGTTCAGCCTTTCGGGCCAGGTGTGCGTGGTAATCGGCGGCACCGGCGTGCTGGGAGGCGCGCTGGCCGAGGGAATTGCCCAGGCAGGCGCGCTGACCGTCGTGGCCGGGCGCGGCGAAGAGCGTGGGCAGCAGCGGGTAGCCTCGATCGCCAAACTCGGCGGGGAGGCAAAATTCCTGCCGGTTGATGTGACGCAGCGAAAATCGATCGAAGAATTGCTCGTCGCGACGCTCCAGCAGTGTGGCCGTGTCGATTTGCTGGTGAATTGCGCCGGCGTCAATTCGGCCACAGCATATTCGGATGCAACCGACGACGATTGGCAGCGTGTCCTGCTCACCAATCTGACGAGCACCCATTGGGCCTGCCAGATTTTTGGCGCGCACCTGGCAAAATCGGGCGGTGGCGCCATTTTGAACATCGGCAGCGTTTCGTCGGGTGTTCCACTGTCCCGGGTGTTTGCTTATTCCGCCTCCAAGGCGGCCGTGGTGAATCTCACCAAAAACGTGGCTCGAGAATTTGCTCCACACAAAGTGCGCGTGAATGTGCTGTGCCCCGGCTTTTTTCCTGCCGAGCAGAATCGAAAAATTCTCGATAAAACTCGAGTAGAAAATATTATGCGGCACACGCCGATGAACCGCTTTGGCGAGCCCCACGAATTAATTGGCGCGGCATTGTTGTTGCTTTCGCCGCGCTGCGGCAGCTTCATTACCGGCGCCGAACTGTACGTCGACGGCGGTTTCACTTCCATGACTATTTAAATTTCTTTCCCACGGAGGCGCCGCCATGCCCAGCACCATTGTTATTTTCGGCGCCTCGGGCGATCTCACCAGCCGCAAGCTCATTCCGGCGTTGTTTTCGCTGGCCCGAAAGGAGCGGCTTCCGCCAGGCACACGCATTGTCGGAGTTGCGCGGACTAAGTTTTCCCACGACGATTGGCGAAAAGATTTAGCCGCCACGACACAAAAATTCGCCGAGAAAGAGTGGGATGCCGCCGCTTGGCAGCAATTCGCGTCAGCGCTGTTTTATCATCCGGGCGATATTGGTCAGGCTGCCGATTTCACGGCGCTGGCCAAACTGCTCGACGAAATTGAACAGGGTCGCCAAAGCACGCGGCTCTATTATCTTTCGACGGCGCCGCAGCTTTATGAGCAGGCGGTGGCGCAACTCGGCGCGGCCGGTTTGGCTGACGAAGCCCAAGGCCCGCGCCGCGTGATCATCGAAAAACCCTTCGGCACCGATTTGGCTAGCGCCCAGCATTTGAATGCCGCTGTGCACAAAGTATTCGCCGAGCGGCAAGTGTACCGCATCGATCATTATTTGGGCAAAGAAACCGTACAGAACATGTTGGTGCTGCGCTTTGCCAACAGCATATTCGAGCCGGTTTGGAACCGCCGCTACATTGATCACGTGCAAATTACCGCAGCCGAGGAAGTCACGGTGGGCCATCGTGGCGGATATTACGATAAAAGCGGCGTGCTGCGCGACATGTTTCAAAATCATTTGCTGCAATTGCTCGCCATGACGGCGATGGAATGCCCGGCCCATTATCAGGCCGACGCCGTGCGCGACGAAAAAGTAAAAGTGCTAGCCGCCATTCGCCAAATGCAGCCCGACGAAGTGGTGCGAAACACGCTTCGCGGGCAATATCGGGGTTACACCCAAGAAAAAGACGTTCCCGGCGACAGCCAAACGGCCACATTCGCTGTGGCCAAACTGTGTGTGGAAAACTGGCGGTGGCAAGGCGTGCCATTTTATTTGCGCAGCGGCAAAGCAATGTCATGCCGCACGTCGCAAATTGTCATCCAGTTTAACGCCCCGCCGCTGATGTTGTTTCCCGGCGGGCCGCGCGGCATTCAAGGCGGCAATCGGTTAGTGGTTCAGGTGCAGCCGGCTGAAGGGATTCAGCTTTTGTTCCAGACCAAAATACCCGACGCTGGCATGAAATTGCGGCAGACCGATTTAGATTTCAGCTTTCAGCGCGAGTTTCACGGCGTCATGCCCGAGGCTTACGAACGCCTGCTGCTGGATGCGATGCAGGGCGATCCCGGTTTGTTCGCCCGTGCCGATGAAGTGGAAACCGCCTGGGGCGTCATCGACCCCATTCTTAAAACGTGGCAAGAGCGCCACGAGCCAAAGCTGTGCACTTACGAGCCCGGCCTGTGGGGCCCGGAAGAATCGACGCAGTGGATGCAAGCCCAAGGCCGCGAATGGTTCGACACCTGTCCGGTGTTGCACTAAAAGCTAAACGCTGCGCAGAATGTTGTTCATGGCCACCGTCGAATCACGCGCTGCAAGCGAAACTTCCGCCCACTGCCTCGTGTCTTCTGCCCGCTATTTTGCGCCGCTTCGCATTGGCAACATTGACATTGGCTTCCCTGCTGTCCAAGCGGCGCTCTCCGGCTACAGCGACGGAGCGATGCGCGTGATTGCCCGCCGCCTCGGCGCGCCATACACGCTGTGCGAAGTGCTGTTGGATCAATTTGTTGTCACTGCGGGTCGCTCTAAAAAAAGCAACCGCCGCATGCACGTGGGGGACGAAGAACATCCTGTCGGTGGCCAGTTGATGGGCGCGAATCCCGAGGATTTTGCTCCTGCGGCGCAGCGGTTGGTCCAGGCGGGCTTTGACATCATCGATATCAACTTCGGCTGCCCGGTAAAAAAAGTTTTGGGCCGCTGCCGCGGCGGATTTTTGTTGGGGCAGGTCGAAACAGCGCTGGAAATTGTTTCTCGTGTGCGCGAGGCCGTGCCACCGCATGTTCCCGTCACCGTGAAAATGCGCCGCGGCCTGGACGAAAGTGCCGCAAGCCGCGACAAGTTCTTCACGATTTTCGACGGCGCTTTCGCCCGCGGCGTAGCGGCCATCACGGTGCATGGCCGGACGGTGCAGCAGCGGTACATTGGCCCCAGCTCGTGGGATTTCTTGCGCGAAGTGAAGCAACACGCCGGTCAGCGCACGATGCTAGGCAGTGGCGATTTGTTTACTCCGCAAGCATGCTTGGAGATGCTGCATTACACCGGGGTCGACGGCGTCACCGTGGCCCGGGGCGCAATTGGCAATCCGTGGATTTTTTCACAAGTTCGCGCTTTGGCTGCCGGATTGCCGCTGCCCGAACCGCCGACATTGTACGAGCAGCGGCGCATCATCGCGGAACACTATCGGCTGGCGGCGGAAATTTACGGCACCGAAGCCTGTGGCCGGCAAATGCGCAAATTCGGCATCAAGTATTCCCGGCTGCATCCACAGTCGCTGGTGGTGCGCGACGCCTTTATTGCGGTCCGCCGCCCGCACGAATTGCAGAGCGTGCTCGATGCCTATTACGCCGAAGATTTGCCCGGCCGTCATCCGGAAATAGAAGTTGACGAAACCGCCGATTGCGCAATTTGAAAAGCTCTGGCTCGCCGAGCCCGCCTTGATGATAGACGCCAATGACCTGCACGATGCAGTCGGCAGCAGAAATGGTATAGACGATGGCCAGTGGGGGAATCGCTAAGATATAGTCGCCGTAAAAATCCACGCCTGCAGTTTCCGGCATATTGGCTAATAAGATATCGATTTGATCAGCCGCAGCTGAAAGCGAACGGCGATCACTGGAAGCAAGCCAGATGCGCGCCAGTTTTTCTTTAGATCCGTTCGCCAGGTGACGGTATAGCGCATCACTGCTCCGGAGCGAGCGAGCGAAGATGGGCCAGCATCTCGCTGGTAGTCACGCCGGAATCGGTTACCGTCTTGCGGTTCTTAATGTCGTCCGGATCAAAATGTTGCCGAGCTTCTTCAAGCAATTGTTTTTTTACATCAGAGGGCTCGAAATAGCCGATAAGCTTTCCCTGCGAGTCCCGAATTTCAGCTTTTTCAGCAATGCCTGCAAGTGCAGCCTGGACAACTTCATTAGCAGTAATGATGACCATTGAAAATTGACTCGCGTGGCAACTGGAACCGTTGTGGAACTGCTATTCGATTATAGCCGATCTGAGCGCTGCGGCAATTGCGGCCAATACTGTGTCATCTGGTTCCATCTTCCTGCGCCGTTTTAGAACTTCATCTGCGTTGGTCGACTTAAAATTCCCCAGCGCCCAAGCACATGCCGCACGCACCAGCGGCTCGCTGTCATTTAATCCGCGCATTAGTGCACATAAACCAGCCGCGTCGGGATGGTTGCCCAACACCATCGCAGCGTTGCGCAACAGTCCACGGCGCTTAGCCCGCCACAGCGGCGTGTGGCGGAAACGAGCGCGAAACGCCGTGTCATCCAAATCGAACAGGGCAGCCAAGTCGATGGCGTTCATGCCTTCCGTAGGCTGAAACGCTGGCTCGGTGGAGACCGGCGCGCGGTGATTCCATGGGCAAACGTCCTGGCACACGTCGCAGCCGAACAGCCATTGACCCATGCCGCTGCGAAGCTCCTCGGGAATGGATTCCCGCAATTCAATGGTCAAATAACTGATGCAGCGCCGGGCGTCGAGCACGTAAGCATCGACAAACGCACCCGTGGGACAGGCATCTAAGCAAGCCCGGCATGTACCGCAATGATCAGTTTCATGCGGCGTATCGTACTCTAATTCCGCATCCGTCAGCAGCGCAGCCAGAAACAACCAGCTTCCCAATTGCTTGTTCAACAGCAACGTGTTTTTGCCGATCCAACCGAGGCCGGCTAATTGCGCGAATTCCCGTTCCAAAAGCGGCGCGGTATCGACGACGCCGCGCGCATGGACGCCGGGCAAATACGCCTTCAGCCAGTTGGTCAATTCGGTCAGCCGTCCGCGGATGAGATCGTGGTAGTCGGCTCCCCAAGCATAGCGCGATACTCTCCCCTGCCCTAGCTGCACATCGGCTGGTTCGGCGGTGCGATAATTCATCGCCAACATCACAATGCTGCGAGCGCCCTCGAGCACATGTTGGGGGTGGCTGGCCGCTTCTGCCCGATTGGGCAAATAGTGCATTTGCCCTGCATAACCAGCGGCCAGCCAAGCGTGCAAGCGGTCGACTCCCGGCGGAGCAACAGCAGGGCACACGCCGCACAAATCGAAGCCCAAATGTGCCGCTTGCGCTTTAAGTTCAGTAGTAATCGAGCTTTTGGCTGGCAGGTTGGTCATCGTTTTGCGGGTCGCACAAACTCGGTTGGCCAGAATAACCAGCAAATGGTTATCGGCGAACTGTTGTAACCACTTAGATGGCTGTTTAGTGTAGAAGATGGCGTTCCGCGATGCACTGAAATAAGTTTTACACTGTTGTTTTACATTCTGTGAGGGACCTGGCAATGAAACGAATTTTTTCAATGGCCGTGGCCGTGTTCGCGGTGGCAGCGCTGTGCTGCACTTCGCCGGCGTCGGCCCAAAATCCGTATTGCGGCGGAGGTGGATGGGGCGGTTGCGGCGTCAATTTCCCGTGGGGTTTGTACGGTTCCCGCGTGGAAGAAGTGCCGTACTTTTCCATGTTCCCGCCGGTTTATTACAGCCAGCCCGTGCCGCGCAGCTACGGTTGGAGCCCGTTTGCTTATCCGCCGGGAACGATGACGCCGGAAGTCACTGCCGATATGCCGCAGGACCTGATCAATCCGTACGTGCCGCAAAATAAGGAAAGCAAGCCGGCCAAACCTACGTCGGCGCGCACGGCTGCCTATCATGCGAACACGGCGCAATTGTTAATCAATCCGTTTGTGAAATCGGAAGAAATTGCCACCACTGCTAGCACTCGAATTGTCAGCGAGTAATTGTGGCTATTTCTCTTTCGCGGAGAGTAGCGGAAAATGTGTTCGCACTCTCCGTTTTTTTATTGGCCGTAGGCCGCGGTACCGGGGCAAATTCGATCTGGACAAATCAGACGATTTCGTTAATCTACTCGCCCCTATCTCAGGCGTGGCAGCAAGATTTCTTCGGGGCCCAGGGTGGTCGTCAAACAAATTGTCAATGTGCTCGCGCGGGCAACGGTTGTTCGTGTGAAAAGGAGTTCCCCGATGAAGCGGTTCTTGGGCCTATTCGTGGTGATGGCCCTGTGCACCGGATGCCGCAGCGCGCAGCCGGTGAACGATCCGTTTTTGGGACCGACCGTTGTTCCACCGCCGGCCACAGCGACGCCGCCACCAGGCCAGCCATATTATGGCGCGCCGGCGGGAAGTTATAGCGTGCCGCCGGCAACCGCGCCGGTTACTGGTCCGCCGATGACGAGCCCGCCAATGGGCGGACCGGCCCCGGCCAGTGGCGTTCCGACCATGCCGCGCAATTTTTCGCCTGCACCTGCTGGTGGCATGTCTTCGACATTTACGCCGAATGTGTCTGCGGTCTCGCCGCAGCCAACCCCGGCCACGTTGCCGTCCAATCTGGCGGCATCCCCGATTTCTGCCGCCACACGACCGGCATACGGCCCGCCGGGCGGAACTCCGTACCCTGGCTATCCGCGAATGGCTGCCGCGCCACAATACGGCACGCCAACCTTGGCTCCGCCGCCAACGACAGGCACTCCGACTTTAGCCGGGCCGCCGCCAGCCGCCGCGCCGGCAGCATCGTCTGGCAGCGCGGTCACGCCGGCCACGCACTGGGAGCCGGCCGGCAAAAGTGCGGCCACTACGGCTCCGAACTCCAGCAGTTCAAATAGTGCGACCACATTGTCGCCATCGATCGCGCCGCAGAACCCCATTCGAATTGTCGAACCGTCTAGCACAAGTACAGCGACCAATCTTACCGCCGGCAACACAACCCCAGGTTTGTTTAAGCCCAGCGGCTCGATTTCGGCAGTTCCCCAAAGCGGAAGCAATTCTTCCCCCACGTTAAATCAGTGGCAGAACAGCTCAGGGGCAATGGGAACCACATCCAACTCGCCATCGGCCAGCACGCGGATTCTGGATATTTCGGAGCTCCCGCCTGCGACGGCGCCAACATCAACTTTTCCGCCGCCGCCAGTAATCTCGCTGCAGCCTGCAGTCCAATCCAATGGCGCGGCATTTAGTTCTTCGCCGATGCGCTAATTTTCGGCACGCTCAACTTGCGCCTTTTTGCCGCCTCCGCGATTAACAATCCGCCCAGTGCCAACAGCACAAAGCCTGCCGGCTCCGGCACACTTTGCACCGATGCCCCGCCGCTGAGCAAGAAATTTAAGAACCCCTGAAGATCGGCGTTGTTCACCTGATTGTCGCCGTTGAAATCGCCAAGCGAGATTAAATCGGACGCAGAGAGGTCCTTACTGGTCTCGTAATTCGGCAAATTGTTTAAGGCGCTGAGCATGGCGACAATATCTGAGCTATCGACAACGCCATCGCGATTGAAATCGCCTTTAATTACTGGAAGCGAGAATCGAGCCAGCCAGACGTCGTACGAGCCGGCGTTTGGCCCTCCCAGCGAACCGGTTGTGTTGCCGGTGACAAAAACTTCACCAATGCCGTTGACCGATACCGCCGTGGCCATGTCGTCGCCGTCGGTTCCGAATTGCTGAGTCCATAACAATTGGCCGCTGACGTTAAACTCGCTCAGGAATGCGTCATAACCACCGGCGCTTGGGCCGCCGAGAGAACCCTGCGTAGCGCCCACGACGAAAATGTTCCCCCGGGCATCGGTGGCGACTCCGTTGGCAAAATCGTTGCCCGAGGTGCCAAATTGCTTCGTCCATTGCAGCGCGCCGGCCGAGTTGTAGTTGCTGATGAAAGCATCGCTCAATCCGAAGTTTGTTCCGCCGCCGAGCAATCCCGAAGTATTGCCGACCACGTACACACGGCCCGAATGATCTGCCGAAACTCCTTGAGCGATGTCGTTGCCAGTCGAGCCCAATTGCTGCGTCCACTGCACATTTCCACTGGCATCATATTTCGTGAGAAAGGCGTCGTAGCCGCCGGCGTTCGCTCCCCCGAGGGAACCCAGTGTGCTGCCCGTCACATAAACGCTGTTTACTCCGTCGCTGGCCACGCCGTAGGCTTGATCTTGCGTCGGGGTGCCGAACTGGTGCGTCCACAAGGCGTTGCTGCTGGAATTGTATTTTGTCACGAAGGCATCGTAGCCGCCGGCGTTGGCTTCATTGAGCGTCGCAGCTGTGTAACCGGCAACGTAAGCGTTTCCCTGGCCATCGGCGGAAACACCGTACGCATAGGTTGGCGCCGGGCCGATAAACCTTCTCCACTGCTGTGTGCCGTCCGGGGCAAGGTCGAAAAGTTGGCCCCGGTACCCGCCGTTATTGGGTCCGCCTAGCGGCGATTGGGTATAACTACCGACAAACACGTTTCCCAAACCGTCGGCCGATACGCTGGTGCCTACGTCGTTGCCGGGGCTGCCAAATTGGGTCGTTTGCAATGCCGTCCCATGATTGTCGAAGGTTGCAAAATAACCGTCGTATAATCCAGCGTTCAGTGATTCCAGCGAGCCAGCCGTTTCGCCCGTGACGTAAACATTGCCAGTGTTATCGGCCGAGACGCCAAAGGCCTGGTCCCAATCGCTGGTGCCGAATTGTTGCACCCAGTCCAACGAATACGTCGGCAACGTTTGCACGGCGGCCGAGCCGAAATTCGGTGCGGCCAAAAGTGACAAGATGGCAATGAGTCGCAACATCCGCATTTCGAAGTTCTCCGCCGGCGCCCCACTGGGCCACGGGATGCGTCTTGCGCCAGAACCGTTCCATCTCATTTGGCGACAGCTTAAATTCTGCGTGTTTTGCCTCCGCACCCGACCGGCTCGATCAGTTTACCAGTCTAAACGGGTGGATAATGCCGGTCAAACCATTTTTGCGCGGGCGGCAGGGTTTTCGTACGAAAAGCATGCGGACAAATGACGCCGGGTGTCGTAGAATAGCAAAAGGAGCGGTATTTCAACGCACAAGGTGCTGGGCGCGAATCATCGTGCCAATGCCGCTGGTTACGACTTGCTCTATTACCCGCTTGCTTTTCTGTGCCAGTTGCTAGCCAAGAATTGCTCGATCGAGTTACCTCGTGGCCCACGGCCCCGACGAAATGGAAGCTTTCGCACTGGGCACAATTGGTGCCCGAAATTGGCGCGCGGGAAGAGGAGCTGCAACAGCAAACCGACGAAGAGCTTCGCAAGCGCAGCTTGGCACTGAAATATCGGGCCAAGAGCCGGGAATCGTTGAATCAACTGCTGCCGGAGGCCTACGCGCTGGTGCGCGAGGCTGGGCGCCGCAAACTGAATATGCGGCACTTCGATGTGCAAGTTCTGGGGGGCATTGCCCTGCATCATCGGGCCATCGCCGAAATGCAAACCGGCGAAGGCAAAACCTTGACGGCCACCATGCCGCTGTATTTGGCGGCGCTCACCGGGGAAGGGGTCCATTTGGCCACGGTGAACGATTACTTGGCTCAGCGCGATGCCAACTGGATGCGACCCATTTATGAGACCTTGGGCATGACGGTCGGCGTAATCCAATCGCAAATGCCGTCCGATCAGCGCCGTAAGGCTTACGCTTGCGATATTACTTACGGCACGGCGAACGAGTTCGGGTTCGATTTTCTCCGCGATCGGCTGTTGATGCGCCGCACGAGCGAAGGTCAGACCGACATTGTGGCCCAAATGCTGGGCCACGGCTCCGGCGAAAGCGAAAAACCGGTGCAGCGTCCTGCCAGCTTTGTGCTGGTTGATGAAGCCGACAGCATTCTCATCGACGAAGCGCGCACGCCGCTGATCATTAGCGCCTTGCCCAACGAGGCGCAAAAAGCCGAGGCCGAATTGTACAAATGGAGCGCGGCCGCCGCGCCAAGATTGATCGAAGACGAGCATTACGAATTCGATTACGAAAAGCGAACCGCCGAGCTCACGGCCGAAGGTCGCCGCTTTGTTCGCAGCTTGCCGCGCAGCGGTTGGGTAGAGCAGGTCGGCATGTTGTCGCTGTATGACGCCATTGAGCGCAGCGTGCGAGCTGATAAATCGTTCATTCTCGATCGGCACTACGTGGTTCGCGAAGGCGAAATTGTCATTGTCGACGAATTTACAGGCCGCTTGGCCGAAGGACGCAAATGGCGCGACGGCTTGCACCAGGCCATCGAAGCCAAGGAGAATGTCGACGTAACTCTCGCTACTGGCCACGCCGCCCGTGTTACCATTCAAGATTACTTCTTACGGTATCCGCGTTTGGCGGGCATGACCGGCACGGCCGCGACCAGCGCCGGCGAATTGCGGAAGATTTACAAAGTGGGCGTGGTGCAAATTCCGACGCATCGCCCGCCGATTCGCGCTAAACTGCCCGACTGCATTTTCGGCACGGAAGACGATAAGTTTGCCGCGCTGGTGCAAGAAGTGGCGGAAGTGCGTGCCACCGGCCGCCCGGTGCTCATCGGCACGCGCTCTATCGATAAATCGGAAAAACTTTCCGCCTTGCTCACTGCGGCCGATGTGCCGCATCAGGTGCTTAACGCGCGCCAAATTGCCACCGAGGCAAAAATTGTCTCCGAGGCCGGTCAGCCGGGCCGCGTCACCGTTTCCACCAATATGGCTGGCCGCGGCACCGATATTCGCCTGGGAGAAGGCGTGGCCGAGTTGGGCGGCCTGCACGTCATTTGCACCGAGCTGCACGATGCGGCCCGAGTCGACCGCCAGTTGGTTGGCCGCTGCGGTCGGCAGGGTGATCCGGGCTCGTACTGCCAGTATTTAGCGCTGGACGACGATATTCTGCTGTTTGGCCTGGGTCCCAAAAAGGCAAACAAACTGAGCGAGCGCGGCAAGCGATCGCCTGGGCCCTTCGACGAATTGGCGCTGCTATTTCAAAAAGCGCAGCGGCGGATTGAGCGTCGTTATTTCCGCGACCGCAAATCGCTGATGTATCACGAAAAAGAGCGCAAAAAAATCCTAGTGCAGATGGGCCAAGACCCGTATCTTGACTCTCCCTCGTAATCGGCGGCTGCTTGGCCGATCTGAGTTGGAAACCGCGGCCGCACGGGCCGAAGCGGCTGCTTCTCTTGGCAGGCGGTGGATTTGTTCTCGCGAGCCGTCCCAACTCTAGAATCGTGAACGATTTGCTTGAAATCGTGGTTGTGTCTAGCTACCATATTTCTTAATCTGGAAGTGTCTCAAACCTCTTCCCCTTCGCTAGGGTGTCTCGCCGGGAGAGCGTGGGAGTTTCACGTATGGCTTTGCCAGCAGGGCGTTCATCTTTGATGTGCTGCAATTGAGGAACAGGTCATGACCAAGCGTAAGCATGTGCGTCGTTGGGCATCGGAAAATCGTGGCGCCAACTTGCGGCCCCGGCGCACCTATTTCGAATCGCTGGAAGATCGCCGAGTGCTAACGTGGGTTGCAGCGCCGCCGGCCACCATTGCGGTTCCGAAGGTCTTTACGGCCGTGAAGCTGAATGCTTCCAGCAGCGCCACGGGAAACGCTGCTATCTCCAACAGCGAGATCGATTATTACTCTTTCACCGCCGGCATCAGCGGCAATTACGTTGTCTCGGCCACCACGCCCAGCAGTAATTTGAATTCCGTGTTGGGCGTTTTTTCCGCCACGGGAGCCAGGCTCAAGTACATTAATGACATTTCGTCCAGCAATTTTGACAGCCGCTTGGCGATTAGCTTGATCGCCGGCACGCATTATTTCGTTGGAATCACCAACAATTCCGGCTCGCCCCAAGGAAGTTATACGTGGACAATCAACGGTCCTGGAACCGCCTTCCCGGACGATCCGGAAGAAAAGGTCACGGGCGGGTTGCTCAACGGTCAAACCGTCAATTCCACGAACAATAATTCCGTCGTCTTTGGTTTCAGCAACGGCCAGCCGATAATCAATACCGATTTGGCGTACAACCTGGGTATTCTGAACACGGCCAAAACGTTGAGCAATTTAGCGCTTGTAGATGGCGACGACTGGTATAAATTCACCATCACGTCCACCGGCACGGCCACGGAATCGGTTTCCATCGCCTTTCAGCAATTGCAAGGTGATTTGGAACTTGAGCTGTGGAGCTTAGCCGGTTCGGCCATTAGCCCCAGCAAGCCCATCAAGCCCATTGCCACCTCCACGGGCATTGGCAATAGCGAATCGATTCCGCTGCTGGGTTTGGCGGCTGGAACGTATTACGTTCACGTCTACGGTTACTTGGGCACCATCAATCCCAGTTACAACTTGACCGTTACGTTGCCGGTCATTCCCACCTGGCAAAAAATCGCGGCCACAAACGCCAAAACGGGTCCCACCAGTATTCAAGCCATGGTGCTGTTGTCTGATGGCTCCGTGCTGGCGCAAGGAGGCAATGGCGTGGCCAGCACAGCGTGGTACAAGCTCACTCCCGACGCTGCTGGGAATTTTTCCGATGGAACCTGGACCGTGCTTGCGCCTGACCCTGTGGCACGCCTGGGCGCTTCCACCGACGTGCTGCAAAACGGCGACGTGCTAATCTATGGCGGCGCCGATGCCGACATGACCGACCCGGCTGCCACGGAAATTTATGACGCTGTGGCGAACACTTGGACGCAGGTGGGCGATTTTCCAGAAACCTTCATCGGCCAGAACCCGTCCGAAGTGCTGCCCGATGGAACCGTGCTGGCCGGCTCAGCCACAACCAATGCCACCTATTTGTTCGATCCGGCCACCGGCACGTGGAGTCCCACCGCCGGCAGCATGGAATTTACCGGAGCTCCCAGCGCTGGCGGTTCGACCACTTCGCCGGTTTATCCATTCGTGCAAAGCGGCGATTCTTGGATGAAATTGGCCAATGGCGATGTGCTGTCGTACGATGCCGTGGTCGGCGGCTCCGATAACTTCTTGGTCGCAGAAATCTACGATCCGACAACCCAGACGTGGACCGATGCCAGCACGCTCAGCACCATCAAGCCGGCCGCGCCGCTAGCCACGTTCAATCAACTTGGCTTTGTTGGGCCCGCCTTCCTGCTTCCCAATGGGCAAGCCTTTATGTTCGGGGCCGATGGAGCCACCGCCTATTTCGATCCCACGGCCAACAGTGGCGCCGGCGCATGGACTGCCGGTCCCGCCGAGCCCGAACGGCTGATTAATACGATCACCACTCCGTTGGTCGCCACCGGCAATCCTGGCGTTGTCCTGCCCAACGGTGATATTCTGATCACATTGTCTCCCGAGGGGACGGTCAATTACACGTTCGATCCGATGACGTTCGATCTTACGGGAGCAAAATACACGTCTCCCCCGCCAACATTTCTGTACGAACTTAACACCACGACCAAGGTGTTCACGGATGTAACTCCCACGTCGCTGCCCATTGCCAATGCCAACCGCTTCAACATGGTGGATTTGCCCACGGGCCAGGTGCTGATTGGTGGACCGGGCACGTTGCAAATTTATACGCCGACCGTTAGCACCATTCAAAATAGTTTGCGTCCCGTCGTCCAAAGTGTTGTCGATAATATGGACGGCACCTTTACCGTGACCGGTCTGCAATTGACGGGCATGTCCGACGGTTCTTCGTCGGGCGATATTACCGCCAACGCCAGCAATTATCCCATCGTTCGCTTGACGAATGTGGTCACCGGCCTGGTGTATTATGCCCGCAGCTTTAATTGGAGTTCTTCGGGCGTGCAAACCGGCGCAACCACGGAGACGGCCGATTTCACATTGCCTTCGGGAATGCCGGCGGGCACGTACAACCTGGTTGTGGTTGCCAATGGCATCGCTTCCAATCCTTTCGAGTTCGATCAGGCGGTAGCCGTCGCGGTGGTCATCAATCCGCTGGCGCACAGTAACGCATCGAGCGGATCGGTTACGATGATGAATTCCTCTCCAGGCGTTTCCAGCACAATCATTACCGGCACTTTGAACCTCAGTACCGCACCGGTGGGCGCGACGTCTGGCAGCATCACTTTGTCCGGTAGCCTGACGCATACGGTCGCTACGACAAGCACGGCTACTGCTGTTAGTTCTTCTTCTCTGAAGCCGGCATTAATTGATGCGTTAATGCCCCATTGGGGCACGGTTTAGTCGCCAGTTCTATTGTTCAGCGCAGTTGTGTGCGCGGTTCGCCCCAGTGCGCGTCGTGCTAGCACGGGCGACTGCAATTGACCCAGTGGCCCGGGTGTGTCACGCTGTTGGGCCGCGAAATGGATTTCCCGCTGCGGCGGATATTTTGACCATATGAGGTGGTCCCGATGAAGCTTTCATCGTTGGCATGCGTGGCCTGGTTGCTTACCGTTCAAGTTAGCGTGGGGGAAGATCCCGGAAATACCATTCCCTTTCCCCCCGGCTCACGCGTCCCGCAATCGGCATTGAACGCTAGCCCAGCTCCGCTGTGGAATCCCTCCGCAGCGCAAAATGCGGTCCCTGCAGTTCCAAGCACACAAATTCCTGCCGCGCAATCTCCTGGCGCACAGGTTGTCGCACCGCAGGCCCAGAGTAGCATCCCCGCAGCGAATCAGACTTTGCCGGCAGAGGCAAACAGCACCGGTTCCCAGGCGCGACCCTTAGTCTCGGTCATGAAGCGTCGCAGTGCGCCTGCTGCGGCCGCCCCAACGACAAATCCTCCTGCGGTTTCGTCTTCAGGCCCGGTTAGCCCGACTGGTGGTGCGATGGCCGCGACAACGGTTCCGCCGCTATTAAGCGGTTTAACTGCTGCTGCACCTGCCGCCGCTGCGCCAGCCACACTCACCGCTGCGCAAACTGCCGGCGCGCTGCCGCTGAACCCAACGACATCTGTACCGCCAACGAATGTCGGCGCCGTGCCGCCAATGAATGCCGGTGTTACGGCGCCCTCTGGCGTGTTGCCCGCCCAGTATGAGGAATCCATTACCGCGCCGATTGGCATTAACAGCAATTCCGAAATTTCCAGCAGCGAGCCGGAGGCTTTACAAAGGATGGATGCGCCGGTCCAACTCACCGCGCCGCCAAGTCATTCCGTCACAAAAGATGCCATTTCAGCGCCTCCCGCGGAAAGCCTGACGCGCCCTGCACCTCCGACATTGCGCAATCCTTTAATGCCACCGGGCACCCCGCCGGTAATCAATGATTCAGAAGTGATTCCCGCCACGGAAGGCACCATCGATTTAGGGCAACAAGCCGCCGCCCGCGCCGCTGCCGAATTGCTAACCACGTCGCTTGCGCCCAATTCGTCTGGGAGTTTATCCGGCGCCAAAATATCGCTCTCCGCGGCAATTTCCAATTTAGATCAATCGCAATGGTTGGCAGCTGTCAGTGCGTATTGGCGGCTCTCCAGTGCCATCGGCGATTACAACTGGGCCCTGGATGAAACGCAGCGACTGGAAAAAATCGTCCCCAATCGCGGGCCGGTCGAAGAGCCCATTTTAAGCTCTGCCCGTGCCGCCGCCTCGGCTCGAACGCATGAGGCGGAGCTGGCAGTCATTCGCTCGCAAGTAACCCTGACGAGTTTAATTGGTCGCGGGCGCACCCTTTCGAGCTTAACGTATGAAAACGGCCCGGAGGCCGCGGCGACAAAAAATCCCGCTTTGCTGGCGACCGATGAGCCGCTGGTCGGGCCGTATCGGACGTATTTCGATGCGCTCTTTGGCAACCGTCCGGCCGTGGGTCGCACCCGCGAGATCGATGCCGTGCTGCCGGCGCGCGTGAAGATCATCAACGATCGCGCCGCCGCCGTGCAATCGGCCCGCAGCTCGGTGCATTATGCGGAACAAGCCTATGTTCAAAAAGAGGCTGATTTGCGCACCGTGCTAGGCTGCATCGACGATTTGCATAATCAGCGGCGTGAATTTTTGAATGCCGTGCTGCAATACAACCTCGACATTGCCGAGTATGCCGTCAGCGCCGCCAGCGGCGGCACGCCTCCGGAAAAATTCGTGGCCATGCTGATCCACGCCAAGCCGGCAGAGCGATTGACGGCCGTTCCACAGCGGCCGGCTGGCAGCACGTTTGCGCCTAATAATTCGCAGGAGCCCAATGGCATGCTTAGCGTAAAATCGCGGGAGCTTCCGCCGCCACCCGCGCCGGGCAACGGTGGCTGGGTTCCCAGCACGCTGCGGCCAATCGAAAGCGAAGCGCAGGAAGAATTCCATACTTCATCGGCCGCCAGCCGTTCGGTCGTCATGCCGCGCAACAGTGAACTTCGGAGCGGTGAACCACGGAGCATTGAACCACGCAACAACCAGCCGCAGCGAGCCGCTGCACAGCCGGCTGCGCCGAATTCCATGTTGTCCAGCGGCACGTTCTCCGGCAACATAACGACCGCCCCGCCGTACGAAGCAAAACCGTCGGAGCGACCAAATCAGCAGCCCGATCCCTTTGCCGCGCCGCCAGCGGACGAACGCTATGGGCGTTACGGCGAAGGACGGTAATCGTAACCCTCATGTGAACGGCTTGGATCGCCAGCGCCGTGTGCTATGCCGGCGCCTTCCGCTTCACGCGCTTCAAAAATCGTTCCATATCAATGATGGCCCGTACGTGCGTGCCCCGGCTGACCACTTCGGTTTGATCGCGGGCTTCAATGTTCAGCGTGACCATGTTCTTGTCGATGGCGGTAATTTCCGCCGTGGCAATGACGGTGTCGCCGACCGCGGTGGGAGCCAGATGCTTGAACTCGAAGTCGTAACCAACCGAGGCTTCGCCAGCATCCAAATGCGGATAAATAGCTAGCGCCGAGGCTTGTTCCATCAGCCCCAATAAAAACGGCGTGGCAAATACGGGGGGCGCATCGGAAAAAATTGCACTCAGCAACTCCTGGGAAACGACCCGGTGCCGCACTTCTGCTTTCAATCCGGGAACAAGGGACGATTTCATCGCTGGGGCGCTCGCATTCAAAGGATCGAACAACGGCCTTTCGACGGCCAGTCGCCGCATTGTAGGATAACACCCATGCGCATTCCACCGATGACCTTGGCTCCCCCCGCGCCAGACGAATCTTCGATCGCCGCGTTACCGGAAATTCGCCCGCTGCGAATCGGGCCCCTGCTTGTCGAGCCGCCTCTGTTGCAGGCTCCGATGGCCGGCTTTACCAATTATGCCTACCGACAAGTGGTGCGCGAATTTGGCGGCGTTGGCCTGCAGGCGACCGAAATGGTTTCGGCCCGCGCTTTTTCGTGGATGAATCAACAAGAATTGCCCGAGGCCCCCGATCGGTTATGGGGCGTGGCCGAGGAGCCCCGCCCGCTGGCCGTGCAAATGTGGGATAACGATCCAGAAACGTTGGCCGCCGTCGGTCATCGCCTGGCACGCGAATACCAGGTGAGCGTGGTCGATATTAACTTCGGTTGCCCGGTAAAAGACGTCGCCCAGCGCGCTCACAGCGGATCGTATTTGCTGCGCGATCCAGAGCGAGTAGGCCGGATTGTGCAGCGCGTGGTGGAAGCATGCTATCCCACGCCGGTAACCGCCAAAATTCGCTTGGGTTGCACGCGCGATAACATCACAGCCATCGAAATTGCCACGACGATCGAATCGGCCGGCGCCGCGGCACTTACCGTGCATGGCCGCACCGCGCAAGATTTTTTCAAAGGCCATGCCGATTGGGAGCGAATTGCCTCGATCAAGCCGCATCTCAAGCGGATGCCGCTAATTGGCAATGGCGATTTGGATTCACCCCAGGCAGTGCTGCATGCTTTTCAAAACTACGACGTCGATGGCGTGATGATTGCCCGAGCCGCCTTGGGTAAACCGTGGCTGTTTCGGCAATGTGCGGCGGCTTTGCGCGGCGAGCCAATTCCGCCGGACCCAACGCCAGGCGAAGAGCATGCACTGCTGGATCATCATTATCAATTGGTTTGCCAACGGTTCGGCCCCGAGCGTGGCACCGTTTTGATGCGAAAATTCGCCTGCTGCTACGCCCAAGGCCGGCGCGGCGCGCGCGATTTCCGCGCCAGCGTCGCCCGGGTTTCTACCCCGGCGGAATTCCACGCTGCGGTGGAGCTTTATTTCCCGCGGTACTAAACACCCCAGAGAACCCCCATGTTACCGCAGTTTTTTATACGCAACTATTTAGCCAGCCATAGTTTATATTTTCGCATAGATGCTTGTCAAAAATGCCGGATCGGGTAGAATTGGGTAGTTCGCGGATAGCAAAGAATCGCTGTTAAACGAGGATTTTGTCGTGGAAAATCGTGTTTCCAACTCCGATCGTGGCCTAATTAACCTGCTTCAGCAGCAGGGCCCGCTCGGAATTCCCGAAATCATGGCCGCTTTGCACGTCACCGCCACGGCGGTGCGGCAAAGACTTATGCGGCTCATGAATCAAGGTTTGATTCAACGGGAAACGGCCAAGCCGCTCCGGGGTCGACCCAGCCATCGGTATTTGCTCACCGAAAAGGGTCGTCGTCAAACCGCCCACAATTTTCCCGATTTGACGATTGCTTTGTGGCGGGAAGTGCGTGCAGTGAAAGATACCGCCACTCGCCGCGGCTTATTGGAGCGCCTCGCCAAAACCATGGCCGAGATGTATCAGGGTGAGGTTCAGGGAGACAACACGCAGCAGCGAATGCAAAGCATTTCAGCGCTCATGGCCGAGCGCAATTTGCCCTTCGCCGTGGAATTTCCGACCGAGGCGGGCAAATCGAATCCGCTTCCCGTGCTAACGGCCCATGCTTGCCCGTACCCCGAATTGGCCGAGCAAGACCGGGGTATTTGTGCAGTCGAAAAAATGTTGTTTACCGAGTTGTTGGGAGAAAATGTTCGGCTTAGCGATTGTCGCTTGGATGGCGCCACTTGCTGCCGGTTTGAAACAAATTAACGAACGGCTATATTAACGGGCTTATAGTTTCCCGACTATCGTCGCAAGGACCGAATTACGATGACGCAACCTTGGATTGAAGGGCGATTTGAAGAAAACGTGGTCACCACCACGGTGGAGCAGGCCATTAACTGGGCCCGCCAATCCAGCATTTGGCCGCTCACGTTTGGTCTGGCCTGCTGCGCCATAGAAATGATGGCCACCGGCGCCAGCCGGTTCGATATGGATCGCTTCGGCGCCGGCGCTTTTCGCGCCACGCCACGGCAGGCTGATTTGATGATTGTCGCTGGCACGGTCACTTACAAAATGGCCAGCCGTGTGCGCCGCTTGTACAACATGATGCCGGATCCCAAATTCGTCATCGCCATGGGCGCTTGCACCACCGGCGGCGGACCGTACTTCAAATGGGGTTATCACGTCGTGAAAGGAGTCGACCTGGTAGTTCCTGTCGATGTCTACGTTCCCGGTTGCCCTCCTCGGCCGGAAGCACTTTTGGAAGGTTTAATGCGAATTCAAGACAAGATCAAAGGACACAAACTTACGCGGAAGCACGCACCGGAACTCAGCTTTGCCGCCCTGGGCGAAAAGAATGAAGACGAATTGCCCTTGCCGCACCACAGCGGTTACGTCCAAGCCCCGGAAGACATTCCGCCACTATACGATCACCAAAAAATCACCGGATAAAAAACAGAATGACCAATGACGAAATCCCAATGACCAATGGATGTTTGCTGCTGATTTGGTCATTGGTCATTCATTCGAAATTAGTCATTTATCATTAAGACATTCCAACGAACCATGGTCGCCATAACCAAAAAATCCAACATGCCCGAAGCTTTGCGTATTACCGATTTGCACGTATCCGTCGGCGGCAAGCCGATTCTTAAAGGCGTGAACTTGGAAATTCGTCGCGGGGAAGTTCACGCCCTGATGGGACCCAACGGTTCCGGCAAAAGCACGCTGGGTTACGCCATCATGGGTCATCCTGGTTACGAAGTGACCAAT
>DASRSD010000143.1 GCA_035656635.1 Pirellulales bacterium | reverse complement strand
TATACCATGCCACAAACAGACTTGTCATTGCCGCATGGTGGCGAATGGTTTTGCTATGGGCATTGGTCAAACGCGTGTATCTGCGAACGTGCATTCTCAGTGAAAGATTGAGCCGCTCTGAGTAACTTGTGGAAATTTTATCCGGGTCAGGATTGCCAAACACGGCATGCTTTTCTGCGTTTGCTGGCCTAGTAGGTCTTGCTCAATAGCCGGGTACAGTGCCCAAATGTCCGTAGCATTCTGTTAAGACTAACTCCACCTACTGCTCTCACTGCAGCAACTGGGCCGGCCGCTCCACCACGTTCACTTCCAGCGTTTGTTCTTTCCCATCCCGAATAATTTTCACCGGCACTTTTGTGCCGACTTCGGTCCGGGCCACCATCATCTTGAATTCGTTTTCTTCCGTCACCGGCAGACCGTTCCACTGCATGATGACATCCCCCGGTTCTATGCCTGCTTTTTCGGCCGGCGAGCCGCCGGTCACGGCCACTACGGCGGCGCCGGTCGTTTGGCCGGCGGGCACTTGCAGTCGCAACTGGGCAATTGTCGCCGGGGTAACCGGAGCTAAGCCCACTCCCAGATAACCGCTAATCACTTTGGCGTTGTTCCGAATTTTTTCGTAAATGGTTTTCGCCACGTTGCTGGGAATGGCAAAGCTGATGCCCTGGTACGTGCGGCCGAAAATCGCCGAGTTCACTCCCACCACGTCGCCGTTCACATCCACGAGCGGTCCGCCGCTGGATCCCGGGTTGACGGCCACGTCGGTTTGCAAAAAATCTTTGATTGGGCTGTCGCCAATGTCGCGCCCTTTGGCGCTGACAATGCCGGCGGTAATGGTTTGATCCAAACCGAACGGATTGCCAATGGCCCACACCATTTCGCCCACTTCCAGTTGGTCGCTGTCTCCCCAGGTAACCGGCGTTAGCCCGGCGGCGTCGATTTTCAAAACCGCCAAATCGAAGCCTGGCTCTACTCCATACACTTCCGCCGGATGCGCGCGGCCATCTTCCAGCGTGACGGTGACGGCCGTGGCGTTTTCCACCACGTGCAAATTGGTGAGAATGTAACCGTCCGGATCGACGACAAAGCCCGAGGCTTCCCCTTCCTCGGCATAGGAGCGCGGCCCGCCGTTAAAAAATTGGCCGAACCCATTCCGCTGGGCCCGCAATTCCCGGCGTGTATCGACGTGCACCACGCTGGGCTTCACCTTGCGATACACCAGCGTGAACGCCTTGCTGAGCGATTTCAAATTCAGCGCCGGCAGCGATTCCTGTAGCGCCTGCACTTCCTTCTTAGTGCGGGCGTATTCAATTTGCCCCAACAGCGCCGGCAAGAAGGCCAGCACAATTACGCCCAACAAAAGCAGCAGCAAAAACGGCAACCGGCTAGGCATCCGGTCGCTTCGTTCGGTGGGCGGCCCGGCCGGCCGCTGCGGAGGCGCCGGATTATTGAATGAATCCATGACGGCTGGAGTTTGCGTTGAGTGTGGCGGAAAAACTCGCTGCTGCAATGGCGAAGCGATTGTTCCCGCGCGGCAGGAAATTTGGCCGCGAAATCCAGTATACCGCATACCGCCGGCAATGGCATCGCCGGCCACGCCTCGGGATTGTAATGAACTTTGGCATGAAGCTGGATGGGTGGCCGGGAACAAGCGCAACGAGCCTCCGGAATTGCGGCACGGTGGGCTCACTTGGTTCGACCACGCCACCCTGAAATCCCAAGTGCATCACCACCAAATCCCCCGGCATCGTGAACGCGGAAAAAAATTGCCCATAATTTTCCCGGCCGCAAAGATTTTTCCCCATTTTTGAGCCACTCGTTTGTTATAGTGCGCGCCGCATGCGCGAGTGCTGTGCTTGCTGTTGCAATTGCCGCTCTAGCGCCAGCCGAAAGTTGCTCGCAGCCGGCCCAGCCGGACGCCGATACCAACCGCAAACAAATCGATCGGAAATGCTTCACCGCGAACTCAAACTGGCCGACTTATGTCACACCTTCGATCACGAACACCCGCGAATTTCCTGAACGGGAGAAGGCCGACGGCTGACAAAACATCCCCTTTTTGTCGCCAAACAAAAAATCCCAGACAAAACTCGCCGCCTTCCGTTGTAGCGATTGGCCGCCGCGCGCTGGAAAAACTTGCGCTGTCTGCCGCTGGTTGTTGTTCCTGGCCGTTTCGCCCCTCGCTCCTCAATCACTCTTCGGTTACTGTGGAAACCATGCCGGAACTTCCGCCATCTCGATGGTTTCCTCCCGCTGAATCGGCGAACGAGTATGGGCTGGTATGCGTCGGCGGAACTTTGCGGCCCGATAACCTCCTGGATGCTTACCGCCATGGGCTGTTTCCCTGGCCGCTGATTGACGGCGTGGAAGAACCGCAATGGTGGTCGCCCGATCCGCGGGCAATTTTCGAGTTGAATGGCTTTCATGTTTCCCGCCGCCTGGGCGAAACACTTCGCGGTGGGCGGTTTACGTTGACCGGCGACAAGGATTTTTCCGGAGTCATTCGCGGCTGCGCCACGGTGGGCGATCGACACAATCACACCTGGCTAACGCCCGAAATGATTGCGGCTTACGAACAACTGCACCGGCTGGGACACGCGCACAGCGTGGAAACCTGGAGCGGCGGCGAACTGGCCGGCGGCGTGTACGGCGTGGCCACGGGCGGATTATTTGCCGCCGAATCGATGTTCTTTCGCCAGCGCGATGCCTCGAAAGTAGCGCTGTTTCATCTCGTGCAACATTTGCGTCGTCGCGGCTACTGCCTGATGGATATTCAGCAACTAACCGACCACACGGCCAGCCTCGGCGCGGTGGAAATTCCCAGAATGGAATATTTGGAGCGGCTGGCCGAGGCCCTGGAACTGCAAGTGGAATTTGGAACTTTGGAACCGCCTGATTACCGAACCGATGACAAGTAACGAATTGAAATTCGATGCCGCAGATGAAGCCGCCACCGCGGTGTTTGGCGCCGCATTGGCCGAGGTATTGCTGAACGCGAAACTGGAAAACGTAGCGATCGCGCTGATCGGCCCGCTGGGCGCAGGCAAGACCCGCTTGGTGCAAGCGGTGGCGAAAGCAGCCGGGGTGGAGGAAGGAACGGTCGCCAGTCCTACGTTTGTGTTAGTCCACGAATATGCGGGCCACGTTCCGATTTATCATTTCGACGCGTATCGACTACACAGCAAAGTCGAATTCGCGGCGCTCGGGCCGGAAGAGTATTTTACCAGCCCAGGGTGGTCGCTCGTCGAATGGGCAGACAAAATTCCGAATTGCCTGCCGCCCGACCGGTTGGAGATTTCCATTTTGCCAACCGGCCAGACGGCTAGGCAGTTATCAATTCGCGCGTTAGGGGTGCGTTGCGAAGAAATTATCGTGGAACTGGAGCACCGGCTTTCACTAAGAAAGGGGCGTGCCAATGAAAATTAAACGTGAGCTCCGGGCAGCTATTTATTTTTGTTGACATCAACATCAGTGTTGGGCGTCTTGACCGTCGTCCCGTTTTTATCCGATTGCACGTTTACCCCTGGTGCTTGGATATCAACGTTTGGCTTATTTGCCGGCGGTGGAGTGGGGTTGGGATTGGGATTGGGATTGCTGGGTTGCGAGCCCGGTTGGTTACAAGCCGCCAATGGCAGCGCAGCGGCCATCAGCAGCGCACAAGTAAAGCGTTTCATCGTGATTTCTCCATGAATAAAAGATTGGTTTTCGCGCACTCTCCGGACGTCGTAAAGCGTAGCAAATTACGTGCCGACTTACAAAATAAACCTGCTCAAATCTTCGTCTTCAGCCAAAGCGGACAGGCGCTGCTTGACGTAGGCCGCATTGATCGGCACGTGTCCTTTTTGCATGTCAGGCGCCTCGAAGCTCAACTCTTCCAGCAATCGTTCCATGATGGTGTACAACCGCCGGGCGCCAATGTTCTGCGTGGTTTGATTCACGCGGAATGCAAACTCGGCCAGCGCGTCGACGGCGTCGTCGGTGAATTCCACATTCACGTCTTCGGTGCCCAACAGGGCGATATACTGCTTGGTGAGCGCGCTTTTGGGCTCCTTGAGAATGCGGATGAAATCGTCCTTCGTCAAATCCGTCAGTTCCACTCGAATAGGAAACCGGCCCTGCAATTCCGGCATCAGATCGCTGGGCTTAGCCCGATGGAATGCGCCGGCGGCCACAAACAATACGTGATCGGTCCGGACATACCCATACCGCGTTTGAATGGTGGTGCCTTCGACAATGGGCAACAGATCGCGCTGCACGCCTTGGCGGGAAACATCGGCTCCTTTCCCCTCGCTGGCGACGATTTTATCGACCTCATCCAGAAAGATGATGCCCAGGTTTTCAGCGAGCGAAATGGCCTGCGAATGAATATTTTCCTTGTTGAGTAAGGCATCGCATTCGTGATCGAACAAAATTTTCCGGGCTTCCGCCACAGTAACTTCACGGCGAATGCTATTCTTTGGCAGGATTTTTTCGAACATGCCCTGCAAATCAAAATCGACCTGTTCCATGCCTATGCCGGTGAACATCATGGGCACGGCTTTTTGCTCGATGGTAAGTTCGACTTTGCGCTGTTCCATTTCGCCGGCGGCCAGCATGGCCCGCATTTTTTCGCGAGTGCGTTCGTGGCGGTCGGCCGAATTAGGGCCATCGCTGGTGGTATCGTAATTGGGAGGCAAGGGAGCCAACAAATCCAACAGGCGTTCGCTAACGCGCTGTTTGGCTTCCTCCTCGACGTTCTTGCGTTCGCGGTCGGCGACCAGCGTAATGGCGTTTTCGACCAGCTCCCGCACCATGCTTTCCACATCGCGGCCGTAATATCCAACTTCGGTGTACTTGGTGGCTTCGACCTTTATGAACGGCGCGCCAGTGAGCTTGGCCAGGCGACGGGCAATTTCGGTTTTTCCTACGCCGGTAGGTCCAATCATCAAAATGTTCTTGGGAGCGACCTCCGCCTTCATGTCGTCAGGCAATTGTTGCCGCCGCCAGCGATTGCGAATGGCAATGGCTACCGCGCGTTTGGCATCGGCCTGGCCGACAATATGCCGATCCAACTCTGCAACAATTTGACGTGGGGTGAGCTCTTGCATAGAAGCAAATTCAACTCTCACTGGCGAATTCTTCAACGTGGATGTTCATGTTCGTATAAATATCAATTCCCGCAGCGATTTCCAACGATTTCCGTACCACCTCGCCAGCCGTTAGCGTTGAATGTGCCACCAAGGCGCGCGCCGCGGCTACGGCATAGGATCCCCCAGAGCCGATACCTAGTACGCCATCAGTCGGTTGAATGACATCTCCAGTTCCCGTTATCAACAACGTATGCTTCCCATCGACAACCGCCAGAAGCGCTTCCAACCGACGCAACACCCGATCAGTGCGCCATTCCTTGGCAAGTTCGGTCGCCGCACGAGGCACGTTGGAGGGAAAATCCTTCAGTTTGGCTTCGAATCGCTCCAGCAGCGCAAAAGCATCCGCACTAGAACCAGCGAAGCCGCAGACAACTTTGCCTTCCACCAGCCGACGAATTTTCACCGCATCGGCCTTCATTACCGCGCTGCCCAGCGTCACCTGGCCATCGCCGCCGATGGCGACTTTGCCCTTGTGCCGCACGGTGAGTATGGTCGTAGAGTGAACTTTCATGTCGTCAGTATTAGCAGCAGACGGAGAGAATTAAACGGCGTACGTTGCCTGTGGCACCAAAGCATCACCAGAATCGCACAAAAATTGTACGAACGAACCCAGTATGGCCAAAAACATATTCATCTGCCAGGGGGAGTACCGGCGACAATTTTCGCAGTTAGCGTCTCAGGCGCACAATTGGCCAGAGCAAAACTACGGATGGTAGTTGGAAGCGATTGTGAATGCGAACTTACTCGCAACTGCACAGGCCCAGAGATTGCAATGTGCTTTGCGAAATTCCAGCTGTTTGTCACAGCCATTATGCGGCGGCGCGGCTCGATTGCAGAGTTTTCAATTCGTCCACAATTGGGCCGTGTAAGGCGGCCTCTAAATCCCTCATTGCACGCGAGGCCACAATACCGTCGACAACTCGGTGATCGCAAAGCAGCGTGACCACAGCGTGGCCGTTGTCATCCAGCGGTCCATAAGTAAGGCTGCTGCTCAAGAAAGTTTGGTGCATGCGATTTAATACCCCTTGGCCAGCAAGCGTACTCATGGTGAAGGTACCCAACCGTCGGGCACGTTTACTGCCGCCGAAATTCATATTCCACCAGTACAGGAATCGCCGCAAGAGCATAGGCATCTTACTGAGTAAAACCTGGCGACGAAAGATGTGCTCCACCGGTTCTGTTTGGTAAGCATTCAATGAGTGCTGCAATCGAACGAGCGAATAATTTTCTGGCATCGCAAGTGCCCCCCAACAAATTCGATCCTCGCCTAAATATTGACGATTCACGACGACCATCGCAGTGCTATGCGTCTCTTCCACCAAGTGCGGCCAAGGACAGCGCACATACGCTTGCCGCAAAGCACGTTGTTGTTGTGCCGCAAGCGCATAGGCTTTGACAAAAATTGCCGCCCAAGAGATTCGTTGCCGGGCCGATTTGCGCAATAGCGTGATTTCAGATAAATCAAATGTTCTTTCAATTGGAAACAATGGAACACGACGTGCAAACCATAATCCATCGAGCACAAGACGACGATTAATGGAAATTGCCAACCATTGTCGGTCGATAGCACCAGACAACGCAATCGCATTGCCGATCGTGACTATGGGGCCAGACGTGCCAGGTAATTGATTCATCGTGATCGCTGTTTAACATGGCTGGAGACTTGGGGCAAGATCGGTTCAACATTGGCGCCTTACCACTAGCAGGCAGAGGCAGGTCAGCATTATGCTCACAGGATGGACGCGAACACAATACTTTCCCGCAGTCCCGAAATAATGACGGCCAGCGAAACTGGGTTGCTAGTGATTGACGTGCAGCAAAAACTTATTTGTTTGATCAACGGCTACGCACGAATTGTATGGAACATCCGACGGTTAATTGATGGGGCAAAACTTTTAGGATTACCAATTCTTGCCACGGAACAATACCCGCAGGGTTTGGGGCACACAGCGACAGAGCTACTAACTCATCTAGATAAAGTGTTTCACAAGACCACGTTCAGTTGTAGCGGCTGTATCGAGTTGCGTCGTGAACTGGAAGCGTCAAATAAACGCAAGTGGTTGGTCTGTGGAATCGAAGCCCATGTGTGCATTCAACAAACAGTGCTTGATTTGCTGGCTGAAGGATTCCACATTTACGTGGCCGTAGACGCTGTTGGATCGCGCGGAAGTTTCGATTACGAAATCGCGCTGCGACGCATGGAAGCAACAGGCGCAACGCTCACGACCGTCGAAGCAGCGCTGTTTGAATGGTGCCAGGATTCCAAGTCATCGCAGTTCAAGAATATTAGCAAATTAGTGCAGGAACGACCGCCTGTGCATTAGTCAAAGCGGCAAACGAGATTACCGAACACAACAATGTGGGCACTTCCATGGAAACCAAAATCCCTACGAAAGAAACATTTCGCGAGTTTTATAATCACGCTGCACCTTGGGATATCAGCCGGCCACAAGAACCATTTGTGAAGGCCGCAGCAGAAATCAGCGGTTCCGTTTTGGATACCGGGTGCGGGACAGGGGACAACGCGTTATTTTTTGCTCAACAAGGCTGCCAAGTCACTGGCGTTGATTTTTTGGAGGAGCCGATTCAACGAGCCAAAAAGAAAGCCTCGCAGCGCGGCATCAATGCGACGTTCTTGGTGCAAGATGCATTGCAGCTCAGCAAACTTAATCAACAATTCGACAACATCATTGATAGCGGTTTGTTTCATGTATTTTCCGATGAAGATCGAATGCGGTATGTCGCCGAATTAGCCAAGGTATTAAAGCCGAATGGCAGATTCTTTATGATGTGTTTTAGCGATGCGGAACCGGGAACAGATGGGCCGCGTCGTGTCTTCCGGCAGGAGTTACAAACAACGTTTGCCGATGGCTGGCAAATTGAATCGATTGACGCAGTCCGCTTTGGCGTCGCGGAGAATTTATCACCGCAGATGCAATTCACCCCAGGTGGTCCGCACGCTTGGTTTTGTAAGATTCGACGTACAAAATGAAGTTTCATTATTCACTCTCTGCTGTGTAACAGTGTCAGCCGCAGCAAATTGAGCGCCTGCTTGCCGCCACGGGTTTTGAGAATATCGGGATGGCCTGCATAAGGAGATGAACGTACTTTCGTTCCGCTTGGTCCTGCGACGGCAAAATGCAACAGAGGCGTTTCGATAACCTGCGGATTAATCCTGGGCAATTCGCCAACCGCTAATCCATAATCGGTCCTCAATTTTTCTCGGCATTTTTGTGCCATTTCGCTGACTATCCGCTCATGTTCGCTTGACGATGAATCATGGCATGATTCCGTTGCCAATAAGGCCGCCAATGCCTGATGATTTTGAACTACAATTCCGCCTAAAAAACTCCCACGGCTAGGCGGAACGTCGGCCAGCCAGGTGGCAATCATCCCGCCAGAGCCCCATTCGGCGGTGGCCAAAGTTTTCTTCTGTGCGGTCAGCAACCGCAGGACCGCGTGTTCCAATTCATCGTCCCCTTCGCCGAAAACTAAATCACCCAGACAGGCGTGAATGGTTGCAACGGTTGGTTCCATCGCCCGATAGCATTCTTCCGGCGATTCGCCCGCCGCAGTAATGCGCAGAGTGATGGTCGCGCCATGCACGGTAATGCCCACTTGAGGATCGCGTCCCCGACGAATTAAGTCGGGCAGCATGGCTTCCAAATCACTTTCGCCCACACCGAAACATTTGATTTGCTTGTGTCGAATGACCCGTGGTGAGCCAAGCATGGCGGAAATTGTAGGCGCCACGGTTTGCTGCCACATCTCTCGCATTTCCGCCGGAACGCCGGGCAAAGCGAAAATCCGCGATGCAGAACCACCTTGCCTCGGCAGCTCGATGTCGATTCCCGGCGCAGTGCCGGCAGGGTTGGGAATTACTCGGCTGCCACGCGGAAACATAGCCTGCACTTTGTTGCGCAGCGGCATGGGACGTTTACGTTGCGAAAACAAACCTTCAATGCGCTCCAGCGCTGTCGGATCAAGCACCAGTTCCACACCGGCAGCCGCGGCCAGGGCTTCTCGGGTTAAATCGTCAGCGGTTGGACCCAAGCCGCCGGTGGCAATCACCAGGTCAGCACGTTGGGCAGCCTGGCGAAATACCTGCACGTTGGCG
>DASRSD010000142.1 GCA_035656635.1 Pirellulales bacterium | reverse complement strand
CTAAATAAGCCGGTCGCCACAGCATGGTACAACGCGAATGGCCGGCAAATGTATCCGGTATATTCGGGCGGTTAGCTCAGTTGGTTAGAGCGCCTGGTTTACACCCAGGAGGTCACAGGTTCGAGTCCTGTACCGCCCATTAGACCGCTTACACTGGTAAGCGGATTTGCGTTTCCTTCGAGAAAATCGCAGTTACGATTATCGCCGTGAGACGCGGTAAGAGGCCGTGGTGCAGTCTGTGGCAGCGCTTTTAGCAGCGCACCGGCCGCATTATCAAAATCGGAATCTGTAATCTGCAGGTAGTGCTTTGCAGCGATTAGCTGAGTGTTGCCGAGCCATGCGCAAACGACGTGCAGCGGAAAGACTCGGGCCAGTTCCGTTTCCCGAGTGGAACGCAGATTCTGAAAAATCTTCGGCCAGGGCTTTAACCCTGATTTCTCAATTAGTCGTTCCATGTGGGTTCGCAGGTTGCCAGTCGTCCGATGCTTTGTAACAACCCACGCGTCCTCGTCCGGAGCTTTCCCGGTCAAAGTAACGATTTCGTCATAGAGGGCTTCCAAATGCGGCCGTAGCTCGGGGAATAGGGGTACATCGCGTTTTTCTTTGCCATCGTGGTGTTCGGTCTTGGGGGCGTGGACCGTGAACCGGTTCCGTTCCCAATCAATATCCCGCCACCGCAAGCCAAACTGCTCGGAGGGGGTCCGCAGACCGCCATAACGTGCCAATGCAAAGATTGCGTTATATTCGAGGTTCTTTCCGCAGGCCAGGATTCTTTCGGCATCCGCCCCAGGAACAAAATAAAACCGGTCTGGATTTCCCTTTACTTGGGCAGACAGTTCGGCGAACGGATTCTGTTGAATGAAATGCCGCTTGACCGCGTAATGGAAGAATTGCTTGGCGATACCGCAAGTACGCCCGATCGTCCCTTTGGCCAGCTTTTGCGTGTCCGCCAACCATAAACGCCAATCGTCGGCATTGCCTTGATTGATTTCAGCAATTGACTTGCCGGCCCCAAAGTATTTGACCAAATGGTTTCGACAGCGTTTGTAGACTTTCGCGGTTTCGCCCTTTACGTCCGTTCGCTTGGCGATGTAACTGTCAAGGAACTGTTCCAGTTCGGGGATTTCTTCTTTCTCGCGTGGTTTTGTGAGACCACAAGCGACAAGCCGATCATACATCGTCGCCGGCAGTTCAGATAACCATTTCGCGGTATCCGGCTCAATCGCGATACCAACGATCTTTGCCTTGACCAAATCCTCGATCTTGGTTTTTACTTTCTCGGCGTCGCGCATCGACATTTTGCCCAGCCGGATCGTTGGTCGATTGCCGGATGGATCGTAGTATTGGATCGCTTTGCGTCCGCCACGCAGTTCAAGAATTCCTGCCATTATTGATCTTCCACTTGAGAAACTTTGCCAGTTTGTTTAACGCATCTTCGGACAAAAAACGTTCGCCACTGAGGAAGCGGCTGATTGTGGCTTTATCGAGAACGATACTGCGGTGCAAATCGCACTGCTTTATTCCGGCTTCCCGAACAAGCCGGCGCATCTGATTGGTGAATGATTCAGTCATGCCCTCGCATTGTAGTGATTGTTGACGTAATGTCAACAACGGCCCAGCCATTCCCGAAGCTCAGTCGGGTCATAACGTAGGCATCGGTTGATACGCTTCACAGGAATCTTGCCCGCTTTGGTCAAATTCCACAGCAGACTACGGGAAATAGCCAGGGCTTTCGCAGCCTCGGCAGGATATAAAAGTAAGCGGATCGGCCCGGACTCAGAATCATTCATATTTGCCTCAAAGACGGATTAAACGGACAAGGGAAAACGAAATGTACGAAATGTACGAAGAGTTATCGCTTGCCACTTCCGACCTCTCGGCAGAAGCAAGACAGCTTTTGTATTGGCGTTTTTACGATGGGGAGAGTCTCTCGCAAATCGCTGAACGACTGGGAATCACATCTCAAGCCGTGCAGTGGAGGCTTCAAAAATTACTCGGCTCGATGCGCAATAAATTGCCGGAGTTATACTAATGCCCTGCACTGTACCAGCCTTTACCGATATGTCCGCGAAGAGTTTGTTGCACAGCACGTTATTTCATGTCAATGCAACCGGCTACCTGCGCAGGAATGCGAGCAAACGTATTCTTCGCCAGATTGAATGACCACCTTTGACTCTCGGCTTAAAGTTTGTGCTGAGAATGAACTTGTGTGTGGGCCAAAAATCCCAGAAGTTCTCTTTCATGCCGCGAGCAGTTAAACGATCCGAACCAGTTAAATCCTTAATTCTGGCTTCGGCCAACTCGGCACCGTCCGAGGTTTCATTCGCAATACATAGGCGAACCCCTTGGAGTTTTGCAAGTTCACACGGATGGCTATTGAAATTCTTGGAAATCAACAAAGTTTCTGGGGCTTTAGTTGCATAGTCGCCCCAAATGCCGAAGTAAGTGTTTGTTATGATGCCCTTCCCGTTAGAACCGCCGCCCCAGGCAACCACCATGATTTGCTCGACTACGCTCCCGCTCAGGCAGTAACCGGAAAATCGCTGAAAGAACCCAATCGTATCTCGATTATTGTTAAATATGCTCGCAATGGTTCGATCCCAAAGTGGACATTTTGCATCTGGGTCATATTTAACTGGCGAAAGTTTCGTGATGAAATCAGCCCGATTGTGCGGCAATAATTTGCCGCTTCGCAAGTCGATTGTGCCGTTTTCTACATTGATCTTGAAATGATCAATATCAAACCGATCCGGAGAAATGCTCATCACTCAGACTTCGCAAGTGCCAACAGATTTGAAACTCCCGCCGCGCTGTTTGAGTATTTGGCAAATGCTACTGCTTGTTTTTTGAGACTGTCATCGGCGGACGGGCTTTCAACGATGCGGGCCGCTTCCACCCAACGCCGCGCGCCTATGTGTTTTGCGGCCGTTTGGACTTCGCATTGCGAGTCACGGATCCAGCGTGTGCCGTCAAAGTGCATCCAACATTTCCAAGCGTCGCACCATTTGAAATCTTCGCCGAACAATTTTGTAAAGAATTTTGAGTTAGAAATGTCTGTTCGGCCCTCGCGTCTCCAAAGACTGCAGGTGCTTGCTTCCGATCCGCGAACGACTGTTTTTTCGGCGTCGCGCAATCTGGCGACGATTGCATCCGTTCCCCAGGTTTGCGGGAAGGGACGTTCCGACTGCATTACATTGATTGCGGCAATCGCGTCCGCGTCGGATAAATTCTGCTCAACGCAGCGGCAAGTATAAGCAAATAATCGCCGGCTGCCGTCGCTCTGATCTAGGGTTTTGATATTTCGCATCGCCTCAATTGCATCTTCCAAATCGCCGGGAGTGCGATTCACGGGCAACGGGGCGACAGGCTCCGCCTTCGGCGGATCAATAAGCAGCAAAAGCCATTGGTGCAGCTCAGCAATCTCGATTTCGTTCGGGGAGCAGCCCTCAACCCATGCGTATTTGTTGCCGCTCGCGTGCAAACTGGGAGGTGCGACGACGTAACCGTTGTCGCTTCGTAAATCAACGCCTGGAAACATATTGGCGCGATTGCGAATGCGGCCACCGGGGTGGATGAAATAGAAATGAAATCCACCGCCACCGGTTTTAACTTTTAGCGTGGTCGGCAACGGGCCGTGTTCTGTCTCCAGTTGCGCCAGCGATTCCAAACCGTCCTTGGCTGCGTCGATGTCAAGCACGACGAGTCCCGATGCGATTCCTGCGGCGATTCCGACTCCGGCGTCGGGCCAACGTGTGAACCAAGTTTTGATTTTTTCTTGGTCGGTTGTTGCATCTTTCACACCATGCGCGGTGAGAGGGATTTTATTACGGACCGGTAGCACACGCCAACCGCGGGCTGCGTAACTGAGAGCCGCTTCGAGAACCCTCATCTAGCCAGCACAGCGAGCTTTGAGCCATCGTTCAACGGCAGAACGCTGAAAGCGAACGGCACGGCCGAAATAGATCGGCCGACAGATTTCACCGTTTTCGATCATGCGGTGAATTGTTCTTTCCGAAAGACTGGCCATTGCGGCCACGTCGCGAATCGTGACTAAAGATTCCATTCAAAAACCTAACTTCTAAACACTGATAATCCGTGTCGGCACTGTGCGCGACGCGTCCATTTATAAAGTAACGTGGGAAAAATCCAACAAAATGCCAAACAAAATTCCGTTTTCCGGTCAGATTTCAAAAATAGTCACGGTCGCCAGCTTATAAAGCTTACCACCGTCATACCCCTGCCCACCCACGCTTGCCGAGTCAGTTCGGCGCATGACATGGTGTTTTGAATGCAGATTTGGCTAATTGACAAAGCCAATCATATAGTGTACATGTCTACACTATATGACGATTGCTCATTTAGACGCCGATTGTTTCTACGTCTCTGCCGAACGGGTCAGATGCCCCCATTTAATCGGCCAGCCCGTGGGCGTCCTATCGAATCAAGGCGCTTGCGTGATTGCCCGGTCCTATGAGTTAAAAGCCTATGGCGTCACGGTTGCATTGCCAATCTGGGAAGCACTGCCGCTCTGCCCTCACGCCGTCTACATAAAAAGAGATTTTGAATGTCCACGCCGCCGACGTCGATGTACGACGATTACAGCGGCGCATTCTGGAAGAAACGGCCCTACCGGTCACGATTGGAGTGTCTAAAACGCGCTCACTCGCCAAACTGGCTAGTGACAATGCCAAGCCATTCGGCTGCTGGACGGCAACGAGTGACGAGCAGATTGCCGATTTGTTACATGATCGGCCGGTAGATGAAATCACAGGTATTGCCAAGCGAAGTAGCCGAAAGCTAGCTCTTTGCGGTATCACAACGTGTGCCGAATTTGCACATGCTGACCGCCGTTTGATTCGTAAATTGCTCACTAAGACGGGCGAGAGTTTGTGGTGGGAATTGAACGGCCAACCGGTTACGCCGATTAGCACCACCCGGTTGCCGCACAAGATTCTTAGCCGTGGCGGGAGTGTCGGCAAAGCCAGCAACGATGCGGGCTACTGTGAAGGATGGATAGTTCGCAACGTAGAGCGACTAATTGAAGCCCTTGATTATCACTTGGTTTACACAGAGCAAGTAGTTCTTGCGGTCGAATTCAAAGACGCCAGCGACGCCGGGCGTCGGGCCAGCCTGCCATCAGCCACGGCGGACTATGGGCAAATCGCCTCGGCCACGCTCGGCATGTGGAAGGAAATCTGGCACGGCCAAACTCTGGCTTATATGCACGTCATTGCCGATCGGTTATCGACCCGCCGCTGTTTTCAGCGTGGGCTATTCGACCAGCCGACAACGCAACAGCAGGCCGTCGCTGACGCCAAACGGCAAATCAATGGGCGGATCGGACGGTTTGCATTGCGAAGTGGTGCGACATTGCCTCTGACGCAGTTATACAACGATCCGGCCAATAATTACGAAGTGTGCGATATACAAGGAAAATCGTGTTTCTAGGTGCCGTATGTGTCTTGGCGTTGCCGTACCGATTCACGAAATACCGGAAGCGGTGATTCGTCAGTATCGCTTGACGAATCGGATTGCGCGCCGGGGCGTACATGCGGCCTGCGAGATTCAATTTCTCCACTCGGATTTGCAGAGATTGCTGCCGGTCTATATCGACCACCAATTGCGAATCTTGGAATGGGGCAACAGGGACGGTCCGTTGCCCAAGCCGGGATGGTGCCATATTGAGTGGCTAGAGCAGTGGCAGGGCTTGCGCCCGCAAAAAGCAATGATTGTGGCAGCAATGGCGTTAGATTTGGGCGTTTGGTATCAGGTGAAGCAAGGGATAGAATGTGTTGTAATTCACAATCACGCCTACATGCTGACGGAATCCGCTTCGCATTACTACCGAATTATGACACGGTCCAACAGGATGCCCGTTTTGATCGGGCAGAGAATATGAAACCTACACACGACGAACTATGTCAGGCTCTCGTTGGTGTCGGGATCGAACCCTCGGTGCTAGAGGGTGTACGGCCAGAAGCGTTGGAACATTTGGCAACGCTTGGGCTGATTCACTACGATTCAGGTGAATGGGTGGTGACACCGGCTGGAGACAAGTTGTTGCCGGCTTTGGAAGATGCCAATGAAATCCCGCCATTGATCTAAGCCATGTGTGGCCGATTTACACTCAGAGAGCGACTAAACGACCTTCTGCGGGAATTCGCTGCGGAGGTTCGGAGCGAGCCATTTGAGCTATTCGAGCGGTACAATGTCTGCCCAACAAATCGAATTGCAGTGATTCGTCAGAGCAATAACGGCCGCGAACTGTCGACAGTGCAATGGGGCTTCGTGCCATCGTGGGCCAAAGACGCCAAACTCTGCCCGATCAATGCGGTAAGCGAAACAATCGCCACAAAACCAATGTTCCGCAGTGCAATTAAAAAACGTCGCTGCTTAGTACTCGCAGACGGCTTCTACGAATGGAAAAAGATACCCAAGAAAATTAAGGGCGACTCGCCGTGGCTGTTCCAGGTGAAGGGCGGCGAACCGTTCGCGTTTGCCGGCATTTGGGAACGGTGGGGAGAATCGTTGGAATCGTGCGCGATTCTTACGACTACGCCGAATACCCTTATGGCCCCGATTCACGACAGGTTGCCAGTCATTTTATCGCCTGGCGACTACGATGCCTGGCTTGATCCGGCAATGAATGATCCAGACAAACTCACCTATCTGTATGAGCCATTCCCAGCCAGCGAAATGACCATGACGCGGGTTAGTGTTTATGTGAATAAGGCAGGGAACGAAGGCGAAGCGTGCTTGGAACCAAACACCACCTAGTAATGGTGGCATGGCCTACAATGCGACGACCAATGCCAAAAATCGCCAATCGGATCGGCTCGGGGCAGCTTGGGCCAAGCGGCAATGATTTTTGAGACGCCGATTTGAGCCAGTTTTCCCGAAGATAAAAATGGTGACATTAAGTCACCATTATTGGGTAAACACCCATTGGAGGGGCGACCGGTCGTTAATTTGAGAGATTGTAACAGTTCGCCGGCCCGACGTTCGGCACGGATTTTGACTTCGGCCTTATCGGCAATGGTTTTCAACTCATCGACGCGAGTTGTGGCAGCAATGGATCGGCACGCCTGATTCAGAAAGGCTATATCGCTAGATCATCGCAAAATCAGCGAAAGACGGGCAAGACCAAAAACACCGTTTTGACAAATACGGCCGCTAAGCCGCTAAGAGCCGCTAAGTGTACATGGTTACACTATGCTAGGCGCGGTATACAATAGCAATGGAGTAAACCCAATGCCCGCACAACCACACCGAAGCCGCAACCAATTCATGCCCCGCCACCCCGGCCGATCAAACCGTCAATGCCGCCACGTCAATAAGTGCCAAGATTGCTTTGCGGATCGGCTCGGGCAGCTTGGGCCAAGCGGCAATGATTCGAGCCAAATTAGCATCGCTTTTAGCAGCGCGCATTTTCCGAATTGCATTTTGCCCCTTAAAATCTGATGTCTGTGCGAGTCCTGTACCGCCCATTGTGAGGCTGGATGCAATACCCGCATGCTGCACACCTTCGCCGTAGAAAATGCTATGTTTGTAGTGCACAATAACTCATCAAGCTGGCACTATGTCGAAGCCTCATTTCTGGACCCGCAAAGAAATCGCCCTTCTGGGAGCTGACACCGATAGCGCAGTTGCTCTGCGTTTAGGTGTTTCCCGCGCCATGGTTTATGTGGAGCGTCGCAAGCGGAATATTCCTGCACATGGCAGGTCGCATCATCCACACTGCGCTTGGGGGGAAACTGAACTCGGTCTGCTGCGTAACTACAGCGATGCCGAAGTTGCCAAGCTAACAGGTCGGCCCGAGAAAGAAATCTTGGCCAAGCGGCGCGAGATTCGCGCCTGACTCTAAACTTGCGGTGGGTAATACCGCACCAGACGCGGCCATTTTCTTAAGCCGAATACGTCGCTCTCCATGGAATTGGGGGTTGATTTGAAGCTTTTTGCACGAGTCGATAGGCCGTCCGAAGCATGTAATTCATCCTTTTATATGACTTGTGATCGTCAGCAATCCAATTAACAATGAACAAGTTGCAGCTGGGGTCTGCGGTGTGCTCGGGGGATTCAGCAATTTTTAGAAGAGCGTTATTTATGTCCTCAAGATTAACGTCCGGATTATTCATGGTGGTCGCTGCAGTTACACTCTTTGTCGAGATAGGTACTACAATCGGTGCGGACGATACCGGTTCCCCGCAATCTGATCAGACCAAACAATCGTCGAAAAAGGAATCCGCAAGCGCAAAAAGCAAACGGGCTTCAGCAAAGGATACCGATTCCGACGACGTGGCAGCCGAACACGCCACGATCGGGGCTGAAACGAAATCTAACAACTTTCCGCACACTACGAACCCAGATGCGCAGTGGTATCCAAAGGCCGGGCTGGGGTTGTTCATTCACTGGGGATTAGCTTCGGTCAAGGCAATGAACATTTCCTGGCCAATGATTCCCGGCAGACCGTTAGCTCAGCATCCGGTGACCGATCCGGCAGAACGCGAACGAATTGTCCGCGAATCAGATTTCAATCTGTCCGGCAAGCCGCCGAAGCTTACTCCTGACGATTACTGGTCGGTAGCGCCGGACTTCAATCCACAGCAGTATGATCCCGACAAATGGCTGAAAGCAGCCAAGGCAGCCGGCTTTGAGTACGCCGTGCTCACGGCTAAGCATCACGAAGGTTTCGCGCTGTGGCCCAGTGCCTACGGCGACTTCAACACCAAAAATTACATGGGGGGCCGCGATTTAGTAAAAGAGTATGTGGAGGCGTGTCGCCGCAATGGGTTGAAGGTAGGCATATATTTTTCCGGTCCTGATTGGCACTTTGATCGCGATTACATGAGCTTTTTGTATCACTCCAACCAAAACTCTTGGATGCCGTCGCTCGGCCCAGATTTAAAGCCACGCACGACGCAAAAATCGCCCGAGGAAATCGCCGAGCACCAAAAAAAGTTTGCTGAATTGGTCCGCGGACAAATCGAAGAATTGCTGACAAACTACGGGCGCATCGATTTAATTTGGTTTGACGGCAAGCCGAACATTCCCAACGCCGACAAAGTAATTAGCATTGACCGCATTCGAGAATTACAGCCACAGATTGTGATTAACCCCCGCTTACATGGGCATGGCGATTTTGTCACGTACGAACGCAAATTAGGTACCGATAAGCCAGTCGCCGGTTGGGCGGAGTTATGTGACACCTGGACCACCAGTTGGTCACACCAGGAAGTTCCCTTCCGCTCCAATGCGTATCATTTGGGACAATTGGCGAAGTGCCGGTCGTTAGGCATCAACTATTTGCTCGGCGTCGGCCCGACAAAAGACGGAATTTTCGTGGACGACATTTACAAAAACATGGCTGTGGTAGGCGATTGGATGGCGAAAAATGGTCCCTCGGTGAAAGAGTCCACACCGTTGCCAAGTGGCGAAACTGCTTCAGTCCCCGCCACCGCCCGACAGAATGTGCGCTATCTGTTTGCGATTCCCAAATTCCGCGGCGACAAACAGTATGACTCAGATATGCTGCTGCCAGGAACCGTGGTATTGGAGCTGAAAGGCGCTCCGCACCCAACCGCGGTTAAGCTCATGGGCGATGGTAGTGCGCTAGAGTACGATTACGCCGACGATAAGTTGTCGGTAACGCTGCCTGTCGAAAAACGCAGCAAGCTAGTCGATGTGGTTGAGGTCGAATTGCCCAATTAGAGAGCGCGCGACCGTGTCGGCTTGCGATCTGGGGAGCAACTACGCTTCCTGCCGGTGTTTTGCAGGTCCGCTTGGCTTCCATAAGTTAAACGCGGAATTCGCCAAGGCGACATGCGTAAAAGCTTGCGGAAAATTGCCCAAAAAGCGTTTTGCCGCGGGATCAAATTCTTCCGATATTAAGCCCACGTCGTTGGTTAATTTTGCCAGTCGTTCAAACAGTGCGATCGCCTCGTCGCGCCGCTCCATAGCATTGAGAGCATCGACCAACCAGAAACTGCAAGGCAGAAATACTCCCTGTCCGGGCGGCAGTTTTCCCAGCGTGGAGTTGCGTCGATACCTGGCGACAAAGCCGTCGGTTGTCAATTCCCGCTGAATGGCCGCAATGGTGCTCTGCACTCGCGAATCGGTCGGCGGCAAAAACCCAACCAGCGGCATCATCAAAAGACTGGCATCTAATTCGGAGTTGCCGTAGGCCTGGACAAAACTGTTTCGCTCAGGATTAAAGCCGTGGCGGCAAACTTCATGGTGAATTTCATCGCGAATTTGCCGCCATTTATCTACCGGGCCTTCCGTGTGGTAACGTTCAACCGCCTTCACCAAGCGGTCAAAAGCAACCCAGGCCATGACTTTGGAATGCACGAAATGCTGCCGGGGTCCGCGTACTTCCCAGATCCCTTCGTCGGGGTCATGCCAATGGGTTTCGAGATATTCGCCGAGTTCGCGCTGCACGGCCCAAACGTTTTTTTCTTGTTTGATTCCCGTTCGCCGGGCAACATGCAGCACATCGCAAATTTCACCAAAAACGTCCAACTGAAATTGGTTCCAAGCGGCATTGCCAATCCGCACGGGGGCCGATTGTTCGTAGCCGGGCAACCATTTTAGTTCGATTTCTGTAAGCCGCCGCTCACCTGCCAGTCCATACATAATATTCATCTGCGCAGGACTACCGGCGACGGCGCGTAAAAGCCAATTACACCAGTCTGCCGCTTCCTCTGTGTAGCCAGCCTGCATGAACGCGTACAATGTGAACGTGGCATCTCGTAGCCAACAAAAGCGGTAATCCCAATTTCTAACGCCGCCAATGAATTCCGGCAGCGAAGTAGTAGGCGCGGCGACGATGCCGCCCGTGGGCGCATAGGTAAGGGCTTTTAAAGTAATCAGCGAACGCAGCACCAGGTCCTGATGCGGACCGCTGTAATTAAAATTCGCTGTCCAATCTTCCCACCACTTTTGCGTATCGTCGCAGCAACATTTGGCGTCACGAGGTTGAGATCGTTTTTCATTAGAAGGGTGCCATAGCAACACGAAGCATTGCTGCTGACCTTCCTGCACGGTGAATTCTCCGACCGTGTGGAGATTCTCGCCGCGTAATTCCACATCGGTGTCGATGTAAATTGAATCTGGCCCGGCGATGGCTTCAATGCCGGTCGGCGTGCGACGAACCCAAGGCACAATGGAGCCGTAATCGAAGCGGATGGTCAATTCGGTGCGCATGGCAATCCGGCCGCGACGACCCTGAACAATCCGCACTAGGTTCGGTTCACGCGCTCGCGGCGGCATGAAGTCGATGATCGTGGCGGCGCCCTCGTCAGTTTCGAAGTCGGTCTCTAAGATCAAGGTTCCGGGCCGATACCGTCGCCGGGTGCTGCGGACATTCGCGACTGGCGCCATTTTCCAACAACCATTTTCGGGCGTACCCAATAGCGCCGCAAAACAAGCACCTGCATCGAAGCGTGGTAAGCAGAGCCAATCGATCGAGCCGTCGCGTCCGACCAATGCAGCAGTGTGACAATCGCCAATCAAAGCGTAATCTTCGATGTGCATGGTGACCCGTCGAATTCAATGATTGCGCGCCGACACCGCAAAAAGCAGTAGCAAATTACGCGCCACTAGGCTGCTAAAATCAAACGAATACAATTGTATAACACTTAATTTTTCCTGAAATTATATGACGAACGATGTTTTCATTGTCGGACGGGCGCGAACTCCCCTTGGAGCATTAAGTGGTGTGCTGTCGACGGTACCGGCGCCGCAATTAGGTGCAATCTGTATCGAAGCGGCACTACAACGTGCTTCTGTATCGCCCCACAAGGTAGATGAAGTCATTATGGGGAATGTGGTTAGTGCCGGTATAGGGCAGAATCCGGCGCGGCAGGCGTCACTTAAGGCAGGATTGTCCCCGACCGTGGGCGCTACCACGATCAACAAGGTTTGCGGTTCTGGCTTGAAGGCGGCGATGCTGGGAGCTCAGGCCATTCAATTGGGGGAATCGCAATTTATTGTCGCTGGCGGCATGGAAAGTATGAGCTTGGCCCCTTATTTGTTGACCCATGCCCGAGCAGGTTATCGACTTGGAAATGGGGTATTGATCGATTCGATGCTGCACGACGGCTTGCGCGACGCTTACAGCGACAAATTGATGGGCATTTATGGTGATCAATGTGCGGCGAAGTTCCATTTCACACGGCAAGAGCAAGACGATTTTGCGATTCGTAGCTATCGCCGTGCGCAGCGGGCAATTTCTGAAGGTGTATTCGACGATGAAATTATTCCAGTCCCGGTGGTTGCCAAGAAAGGCGCCACGTTAGTTACCCAAGACGAGGAGCCCGCGCGCCTTGATGAAGTAAAATTACGTGCCCTGAAACCAGCCTTTGATCCGCACGGAACGATTACTGCGGCAAACTCCTCCAGCATCAATGATGGCGCCGCGGCGCTAGTGTTGGCGTCTGTTAGCGCGTGTAAATCTTTTAGTTGCAGTCCGCTGGCTAGAATTGTCGGCTCAGCGACGTTCAGCCAGGAACCGGAATGGTTTACTACGGCGCCGATTGGGGCGATTCAAAAGTTGCTCGCACAGCTGAATTGGACTGTGCCTGACGTCGACCTGTTTGAAATTAACGAGGCGTTTGCCGCCGTGGCCATGGCCGCCGCTAAAGAATTGAACATTCCCGGCGATAAACTCAATATTTATGGCGGAGCGATCGCGTTAGGTCACCCCATTGGTGCCAGCGGAGCCCGAATTTTGGTGACGTTGCTTACGGCGTTACAGCGCACCGGCAAAAGACGCGGCATTGCTGCACTCTGCCTGGGCGGCGGCGAAGCTGTGGCGCTGGCGGTCGAGGCGATGAACCGTTGAGGAACTCTGCCAGATGGCTCAAGCTGTTAAAAGGAGAGGTTCATCCCGTAAATCGCGACAGCAAAATAATCGAGGCGATGGCGAGCACAATTCCCAGCGATTCTTGCCAGCGCAACGTCTCATGCAAGGCAAACACGCCTATGCCGGCCAACAGAATTACCATGGTGGCCGCGTACACAACACCCAACGTGGCAAACTGCATGTGCCGCATTACGTAAACCCAAGCGAACGATGTCGAAGCGTACATCACCATCCCTAGGTAAAAAAGCGGGCTCGAGACCGGCGATTCCAATAAACTGGCGCGCTTCAATAAATAGTCGGCCGTGGCGGAAAAAATGCAGATGCCGACAGTGGCCAAAATCGCAATGGGCATGGCGGGTGGCTCCGGTGGAGTGACGTGAAATTCTGGCGGCATTGTAACTTTTTCCAGGATGCCAAGCATCACCTGCAAGGCAACTAGAAACTGTTGCTCAATGCTGTAGAATGGAACTTCTTTGTTGCGATATCACGACAGTTTATTTGCAGACGTGATGAGCATGTCCTCGTAGCTCAACTGGATAGAGCGTCGGCCTCCGAAGCCGAAGGTTACAAGTTCGAATCTTGTCGGGGATACCTTGCCACAAAAGGACTTGTGGCGATAATAAATACGGCGGTGCACTAAACTCGTGCACCAAACAGCAAGACCCGCCTGGGCAAACAGGCGGGTCTGCGTGCTGACTTCCTTTTCAGCGTGGGTAGTTCACTCACTGAATTGGAGGTATCTATGCCACGGCCCAGTAAACGTTGGTTCCGCAGCCAGACCGGCTGGTGGATGTGTACGTTTCACGGAAAGAAGCGGAAACTTGCTCAGGGGAAAGAGAATCTCAAGCAAGCCCGCCAGCGGTTTCATCAGCTCATGGCACTGGACGAGGAATCCTTCACGGATGATTCCTCGGTCGGTTCGATTTGCAGGGCGTTCCTGCGGTGGTCCAAGAGGCATCATGCTCCGGATACCTACCGGAATCACCGTTTCTACGTGGGAGGTTTCCGAAAGAAGTACGGCCGAAAGCCAGTCGCGCGGCTCACTAAAAATAACGTGACGAAATGGGTTGATTTGCATGAATGGAATGACACGAGCGAATACAACGCACGCCGGTCGGTCTTTCGGGCTTTCAGTTGGGCAGTTGAAGAAGATTTGCTTGCCGAAAATCCATTGAAGGGATTGAAGCGATTTAAGCCGGCCCCGAGACAACGTGCGATGACGGAGCAAGAATATCGGACGATGCTTACCAGACGTGGGCCGTTCCGGATTCTGCTGTTCAGTTTGTGGAATACCGGCGCCCGCCCTTCCGAGCTTCGCAGATTGAAGTGGAGCGAAGTGAAAGCTGATCGGTTGGTTCTTCCCGTGCATAAAACCGTCCGCCATACGAAGAAACCAAGAGTCATCCAATTGAATACGGCCATGTGCCGGCTGTTTCGGTTCCTTCGCTGTCGGGCCACATCCGAGTACGTCTTTCTGAATAAAAAAAGAAAGCCGTGGACGTGTAACGCGGTCCGGATGACAGTCGCTAGGTTGAAGAAAAAACACAAACTCGCGAAAGACCTCTGTATCTATCTCGCCCGCCACACGTTCGGAACGAACGCCATCCTGCACGGCGTGGACTTGGCAACGACAGCGGAATTGATGGGCCATAGCAGCTTGGAAATGGTGCAAAAGGTTTACTGTCACCTCGCGGATCAGAAGACGCACTTACGGAATGCTGTCGAGAAGGTCACCCTTTCGCCCACCTCCTGAGCAGGGATTCAGCTCGCGGATTGCACTTGGGGCTGGGCTGTACGCTCCGCCCCTTGTGCCTTTTCCGTGAATTCAGCCAAGCCGTAAGATCTTCTTCGGACACCCGGTAGGACTTCCCGCTCGGACCGATCGGTGTCACCGGCAGTTCTCCGGAGTCGATCAAACGGTAGACGCCAGAAATGGAAGAGTTAATTCGATCAGCTACTTCGTGGACTCGGAGCATCACTGCCGTTCTCCTTTCGATTTTTGCGTTTGATTAAATGGCTCGATTGCTTGACGTGGGATTTTCAAGAATCAGTCGTTCCCTCACTTTTAATGAGGTTTGCCACAAAATCGCGAAGGCGCCTAATTACGCGCTCTGCATCAAATCTCGGAACACCTTTCTTCGGATCGATGACTCCAATTTTCACCATCCGCTGTTTTTCAAGCGGCTTGTCTGGATCAAGCAGAATCGGCTCTTCGACGACTCCGATGACATTGCCGCTGGTGGTTTTGAAAATCTGCTTGTACTTCATTGTTGATGGATGGTACGCCGGCCCTATTTGGGCGCAATGGCTTACGTTTTGGCATTGAATCTCTCATCGCTTCCTACACTGGATTTGGGCGTGGTGGCCGCCTGCCCGGATTCGCTGCGTACCTTAATCGCTTGCCACAAATGTTTTTTGCAAAAGTTGCCAGTCAAGCCGTCGCGAAATTGTGCGGTGACCACTTCGGTCTGTTCCAAGCACCAGGTGCATTTGCCCTGAGTGATGCCGGTAATGGTGAGCATTGTTTTTCTCCTTTTTCAAAATAATGGGTTTTTGGAATGAGAAACTTATTGGATGGAGGACGGCTTGTCATACGCTTTAGCGAGTGCCGCTTTCGCTACTTGTTCGGCCTCGACTTCGGCCTCCGTTAATTCAAAACCACAGGCGCGCTCGGCGTCGATGGTTGCTTCTAACAGCATGTCGAGCGCATACACCAAATCTGGCTGGGACTCGTAGCGCACCCGTTCGCAGCTATCGCACTCGCCATCGCGGAACACACTATCGTTGACGGTCTCAACGATTTCGCTGCCGCACGTTCTGCAGCAACCGGTCAATTTGCCTTTACTCATAGGATTGGTTGGAAAGGAAGTAAGTTGGTTCTGTTCAGGCTTTTTCAAAAATCGTGCATACGTCGTGCAATCCGGGAATGAATTTCGAGCGGTAGCTTTTCTTACTGCTACTGGCGCCATATGAGAAGCGAATGATTTGTGTTCCGTGTTGCATCAAATTCTCTTCAAACGCCAGTCGTTGCGTGTGATAAACCAGCGGGACAAAGCCTACTTCGCGGTCTTCGTAGTCGCCCATCAAGATGGCCAGTTTTCCGTTAGGCGCGAGTACGGATGCGCAGTTCTCAATCAGCCTTCGATACTGTTCGGCGAAGTCGTACAAGCACTTGGCGTTACTCATGTCGCGTGGATCGTCGGTGTAATGTTTCTGCCGCCAGTACGGCGGATGAATCCAGATAAAATCGAACCGCAGCAGCATGTCGGAATATTCGGCCGGATCGCAGGCATCGAAGCCGTTGCGGATGTCGTCGGATATGCAAGGAATGTCCAATTCGGTGCAAACGTCCTTGCACGTTCCGGAGCCGGTCATGGGGTCAAAGACCAAACCCGGCTGAAAATACTTCAGCAGGTCTTTAATCAGCTCTCCCGAGCAATTGCCCGGATAGGCCGGGTTCCCGTACGGACCACGGTAGAGCTTGTGGTACAAGCTCGTGAGTCCCGGTACGGGGCTGGCATTGCGCGGTGCTCTTGGCAACACCGCAATCGCCGCTGGTGAATGGAAATTAAACATGGAATGAAGAAAGTAAGAAATAAAGTTGCCTGTGCGTGCAGGCGTTTTTGCAATCACGCGCCGACGCACGCCGGAAGCATGGTGGAGCCGACGGAACACCTTGCGGACGGACCGTCGGTGCTACCGTTTGGGAACTGCACGCGAGATTGCGGTAGCACCCGATAGGTGGATGCTCCGCTTGAATAGGAGAGTCGTCCTGGCGGCCGTCGCTACTGCTCGGCTGCTCTGGACGGGTCGGGGTGTACAGGGCACCCCGACATATCGTGCGATTATTTCTGTTCTTCGGCCGCTTCCCGGATCGAGCGGATGAACTCATCCGCTTGCTGGGCCACTGCGACCACTTTTCCTAGGTCTTCCAGGTCAAACGTTTTGACGTATTTTTTCGCCCCCGCGGCATCTCGATACGAACGGGAAAAGCTGACGTTGTAGAACGTCAGGATCTGTCCTTTGACAGAACGTTCCCGTGTAAAAATGCTCGCGGCGACATCGTCGATCACGAAGACCTTGATCGGCCTATTTGAGGATGGCTCCTCAACCGGTGCCGGCGCCGGTTTGACCTCCTTTTTTTGCTTGTTCATAAGAAATGGGGGAAACGGATAATGGCCGCAATGCGGCAAAAATCCACGAGGCTGCGCTTACCCTGATAAGCGCAGCCCGCGTGGCTGCTTCAAATAAGCGAATCGACGCAGGAAATAGGTTCCTGGTCGTTTGAGAGAAAAAAGACCGGGTCGCCGTCAGGGACAGCGACCCGTGATTTAGCGCGGAACAACTTGCCACCGGACGGAGTCCGTGCGGATGAAATTGAACGCGTCCACCATCAACTGGATCATGATGGAGAACTCCTCCTCCCGCACAGCAGCGATGCGCTTCCATTGTTTGTCGCCCGTAAGGCGTTCGATATAAACCTCGCGTTTGCCGCGATTGTTCGGGTCGGACACGAGTACCCGGACGTGGTTTCCACGGAAAACATTGAGGTGATAGTCGGTGAGGCTGCTCAGGCGCTGCCTCCAACGCCACCAAGCGAATGCGCGATACAAAAAACGTTCGATCCATCGGTTCGTACAAAGCGGGGGAACGGGATATAAAAGCATCACCGCGATAAAAACGGTGTGCTCCAGAACATCGTCGTCTACACCACCCTGAATGGCAGACGGCAACGAGGTGGACTGAAGGCAGCTTCCCGCGCAAGCGGGCGAGCGCAGCGAGCCGTGGTGCAGGGGGCGTCAGCCCTTGCCCCCCGAAGCTGCCCCGTGCAACGGCCTTGCGTTGATCGACCGGACAGGTCCGGTCCTGTACCGGGGCGGATGACTGGTGGTATAAGCGCTGGTACATGGCTACGGATTTTCTTTGAAAAGGGGAGTCGGATCGCCATCCTTGCCATGCCAAATTGGGGCACAAAGTACCTTGTCAGGTTGTACATCCTGTGCGGCGGCGAAGCGCCATAGATTTGGGCCGGGCTTTTCGCGAATCGCCTTGCGCAGCGCGTCGCGGCGCCGTGGAGTTGGAGCGACCATCAACACCGAAAAAGTGTCGATTGTTGCTTGCGGAAAATGTCGCCGTTGCAGCTGCTGTTCTGCCATCGCTGCATAGCCGGGTGTCTTGCTGCTGGCGATTTGATAAACGCCCGAAGTATTGCGATCCTGTTCCAGATAGAAGATTTTGCTGTGGCCTTTGAAGGTAAGTAGAAAGGCGGAATCGGGAGCGCAGACTAATCGGGGGGATTCGCGGATCAGCGTATAGAGTCGGAATCGCTTTTGCGGAGCAGATTCGTCCTTATTGCATATATCCCATTCATTCACCCAACCATCGAGACTCGCCGCGGATTGCGAGCGGATGGCCTCGTCCAGTGCAATGTGCGTTTCGCTGACTGCCAGCCAATGTAAGGTGTGATGTGGAATCGGTGCCTGGGTCGGCGTTGTTAAATAATGTTCGTCATCGAAATGTTCGGCCAGTAGTTCACAACCTTTGCGAGATGGAAAATAGACTGGAGCGGCGGCGCCCGCCATCGGATGGCAGAACAGTGTTCCCTGTCGATTGAGCAATTGCGAGTCAACCAACAATTGGAGCCGCCGGCGCGTAGTACGACCATTCGGGTCTTGGGGAAAGCAAAGTCGTTGAATCTGCTGCCGGTTCAGAACGTAGTACCGGATAACGGCTAAAAGAATCGCGATGTCGCGTTCGGTAAGCATCCTCGACCTCCTAATACAGAAAGAGCCGAGGCTCCCTGAAAATCCAGGGGGCTCGGCTACTAATGATCCCGAGGTCGGGATTTCAACCAAGCAACTCGCCTGCAACGCACGTGGCGTCGTCTGAACGGGTCGTCATTGGCCGCGCTTCGATTAACGAAGCACAACTCCATTTTTAAGAATTTGGGCATCTGATGTCAAGTCACGAAGGGAACGGATTAGGAGTTGTGGCGGTTTCCTCGGAATTCTTAGAAGTCCTGGCATCGTCGGGTGGGCTTGAAGCACGAAAAAACGCCTGCAAACGAGATTCTTCTCCGTCGTTGGCGAGGGGCTGGAAGCAATATGGATGGGACTCAGCCAAGAGCTTTTTATAACCATCGATTAACTCCAACCGCTTTGCTTCGGGCAAAGTTCCGAAACTGGTGCGGACATTCTCGACTCTCAAAAGAAACGGAGCATCGTTGCCCAAGCAGACGACTGCTTCGCCACGGCCAAGAGTGCGGAGAGCACTTTTCACTACGTACAATTGATCTTGAACGGAATGGCGTAGTTTCCCGGTTTCCTGTTGTTCGCTGCGATGCTGAGCTAATGGAACTGTTTTGCGGGTAACTGAGCTGGAACGTCCTTCCGATTCAGTGATTGCTTTCGACTTGGAAGATGCAGCGCTTTCTTGATCTTTTATTTCGTACGGAAAGTTGCGCTGTTTCGAAGTTCCTAATTGTCGTGAGTCGCCGGATGAATCTTGTCGGCTGCGACTGGAATTGTCACTTTCGGATGTGTCCTCCAGCGTTACGTATTTGTACCCGGCAAAGCGGTCCACTTCATGTTCCAAAGGGGTGAAATCCAGTCGAGCAAGGCCGAACAATTGACTGAGAACCTCGATGTCGTCCGGATGCTTCTGTTGAAAACTGACATGGATACCGCACTGGCTAAGCACCTTGGGTACCATGTCGATTTCCTGGTGCTGCAAAGATGAGAGGTCTTGTACCGCCAGACAAAGGGATAATTTCCATTTACGGCATTGAGCCAAGGCATCGATTAAGTCTTGACCGATGAATCGGCTGGCTTCATCAATAAACAGGTAAAATGGCAGGCGCTCGGCCCGGTTGGCTGTTTGTGCAGCGGAGATGATTTCATTGATGAACAGTCCACCGATTGCATTGGCTTGGTCGATCGTAAAGCTCCGAGTGCGGCGTAAATTAACCAGCATAATTCCGCCGGAAGCGAGCAATTCTGAAAAATCCACAGAACTGTTGGCTTTGTTGGCAAATATACTTTTGACCGCCGGCGACAGAAACGATCGCAACCGATTGATCGTTGATTCAACCCAGTCCTCTTGTTGTCGCGGGTTGCTTCGTCGCACCTTGTTGAAATCGGATCGGACTTCCGGAAGAAGTTCCGGAGCGACAATTTGATAAACCTCGTCGTGTCGGGGATGTGACGGATCAAGCAGAACAAAGGCGTCGGCTAATGAAAGATGATCGCCATGTTTATTGATGCGCACGCCAACCGCGTAAAGCACGTTGCCCAGGAATCGCTCCAGACGAGGTTTGCCGGCAAAATCAGCTTCCCCTTGCTTGCGAATGATGATTCGGGCTATGGATTCGACCTTTGCTTTGAGCCAGTCCTCGTAATCATCATAACCATCTGGTCTCGCTTGATAGCGAAAGGGATCGAAAGAGAACCGCCACTTTGGCGAACCGGGATCGAAGTAGTGGAAACGCTTCATGACTTCAGAATTGGTGGCGTCTTTGTAATTCTCCAAAACAAATGCAAGCAAGTCTTCCACCAAATCACCGTGTGGATCGATGATACAAACACCTGCTTGGTGGCGTATCATTTGACGAACGAGTAATTCCAGAAACTTCGACTTACCTTTTCCGGTTCCACCAAATACGGCCATATGCTCGGCCAACTCGACCTCTGTTAGAACGACTGATGTCTCCGGAGAGCCAACTACGTGTCCGGCGCGCAAGGGGATACGTTTAGTGGCATTCGATGCAGGTAACATAACCAACTCACTCCTGGTGCATGTTTTGCGGCGATAGATTATCGAATATCTGGAAGTAATATTCGGCACGGTCACTATCAATTCGGGCCTCGTATTCCGGTGATTCCTCCCGGATCAATCGCCCGATCAAGTGTCGCACCTCATCGAATTCTTCTTGAACTTGCTTGCGATGTTGACCCAATTGAAATGTGTGCACAGCCGAATCGAGCATTGCTGCGAGCTGATCAGGATGTAATCGATGTTCGATAATCGGTCGGCACTCTTCATAGCCACGCTCGATCTGTCGCCGGGATGCCATAATCATCATGTCGTCAAGCATTAAAGCATATGACTTGATGATTGAGGGATAGTTTCGAATTGGATCTAAGTCGAGTTGCAGCTTCCATTCTTCGAAGCGTTTGATTATGTGCACCAGATTGTAATCGGTTTTATCGAGGTCCTTACCCAATACCGCCAACGATTGCAATGTTTTGCTGCGAAATTTCTCGAATTCGATTCGATTCTTACGGCTTTGCTCCTGTGCCTCATTTTCCAATTTGCTCTGTTGGATTTCTTGCTCCGTTCGAATGGCAATTGCGCGCTGTTGTGCGGCTTCTTGTCTTTGTCTCTCCTCATTATCTCGCATTTCTTGTTCATGTCGTTGTGAACTCTTGTACTCGTCAATATCGGTAGCGGCTTTAACGAAAGGAGCTCCAAAGTAAAATATCGAACAAAGAACGCTTTCAACGATCACAAGCCACCAGGCGACATTGATGAGTACATCCCTATCTTGTGTTAGCCACGTCTTTACAAGTGCAAGAATAATTGCATTGGCTCCCATCAAAACCGCTGGGCCGCCCATAGTCACACAGCCTTTTCCATCCGCCTCGTCCTTTTTGGGTTGCTTGTCATCGTCTTCAAGCTTAATGCCAATCGCTAAATTAATAAGTACCCAGCAAGCACCCATAATTAGCGAATACCACCCCAACTCTAACAACGAACCAAACCAATCCCCAGTATTGCCCGCCGCAAAGGACTTTGAAAAATGGAAGTTCACCATCATGCAGACGACGCCCAAAGGTATCACGATTATTAAGCGCGAAAGGTTCTTTACGATTAGCCAGAGAATCATCTGATGCCCGCTATAGATTAGGTGTGTCGTGCTGCACTCGTTTCAAAACATGATCGACACTATCGCGAAGGGAGTCGACGAATTGGATTGCTTTGTGGTGCTCACTAACGGAACCTCGCCATGAATCAAGCGCGGTGGAAGCTATGGCATCCTCATATGCCGAGATTCCGCTGCTCTCGTGGTAAGCGACAACTTGTGGATTTTGCAATTCAAGAGTTTTGCGCGGGATCTGGATTGCAGACCGGATTTGGACGGTGCGTCGGCAATCAGAATTGGTCGATGGGTCGTCATTAAAAGCACGATTGAGATTGTCGGAAAAGCAACTTCGGAATTGCTCGTGTAAACGAGTTCTAAGCCAATTTGGGAGCGAATCATTCGGCTCTGGTTCGTCACGTCCCGCATTGAGGGGCCACCATTTGTTATCGGGGCCAGAAGAGAAATTCATCAAGGGAGACAATAACTTTGAAAATTGCGCAAGTCAAGTAATTATCAGTATTTCCGGCACTCTGAAATTGGTCAAATTGCCAGTTCTACTGTTTGCAATTTGCGGCCTGTCGCTGCCAATCAATGAATCCCCGTAAATCCCTTGTCACGCAGACATGCGTGGCAATTGTATATCTCCGCTATTCGCATTCGATTTAGATATACGACAGAGGCCGACCGGCGGAGTTCGTCGGATTTGGCTTAGCCCAGGGGTATTCCGCACTTGGGCTTATCATAAAGTGCGTTATGTAAACGATCATCAGCAAGGGGCGCTATTCATCCCCCGCGGCCACGAGATCGGTCGTAGAATCGCTCGGACCAAATCTTTGTAGCCGGGGCATCAGGTTTGCACATGGGGCACTGAGGATCGCGTGCCAATGGTGAAGGTTTGTTTCTGCCCGAAGTCGACGACCAAAATTGAAAAACGGACCGATTAGTGTCGTCAGAAAGCGGGACACTTGAGTCCATGCACTCTTTAACAAGCTGTGCAAATAACAGGGTACCGGCCATCACGGAAACAAATCCAACGGCGAACTCACGTGGCTCATCTTCTTGTGCTCGGATGTGTGACAATACCCTTTCCCCCGCCATGCCGCACTGACCTTTGTCTGCCCACTGGCGTGCTTCCTCGACGGTAATCCCAATGGCGTCTGTATATTTTGCAATTTCGTCATCGGATTGTTTGTGAATCGTGGCGCGAATGTCGTCGTCCGAAAGGATCACTTCCGGAGGGTTGTAGCATCGCAGGCAGGCGCCGGTGCCGGGAGGGCCACAGCGGAGAATTTCGGCGCGCAAATCTTTCGTTGAACCCGACAATATCAATGAAGGATACCTGTTTTGAATTGCTGCGCGAGAAATATTTTGATCAACAGCTGATACGACTAGATTTGGAAATGCGGATAATTCTTGGATTGCTATGTCGCGCGGATCGAATGTGCATTCAGAGTCAGCAATTAGACGCGCAGCTTCGGTTGCTTTCGGATGACCGACTGATGCTCGGCCGAATAAGACATATCGGTTCAAATTCGTATTTTCGAGGAATTTGCGGTCATTATCTGCGAGAATCGCCAGGCCGTGAAAGCCGGTACATGCCCAAAGTGTGTGCAGGAATGCACAGCCGACTGCTCCCACCCCCGCTAAGGCAAAGTTTGGCGCGACCGAAATGGCTTTTGGTCCTTCGTCAATCGCGCTGGTCGAAGTCTGGAGGCCCCAAGCTGAAAAAATGGCTGACTGAACTGGTACATAACTCTCAGGCTTTAAGCGCGCGGCCTTGAAAATTTCAGCAGCCGCCAGACACGCCGCAATATATGGACCGAATGGCAGAGCCGAAGTCTGGAGGTACGGGGTAATCGGCGCCGTCATGACGCCACCGCACCAGCCATCGCCGTGCACATACAGATCTGCGTCGTCGGACCGGTTCGAACCGACAATCAAAACTCGCCCGCCAACGGAATTGGAACTTACAGGCACAATGCCAATGGCATCACAACCTGCCAACAAAGCTAGGCGTAGATCCAGATTTCGCGGCGCAAACGGAACAATTCTTCCCGCTAATGGAATCGATGGCGGGCACGAAAGTCCAATTTGTTGGACCACGCCTTGCTGACGTGCCAGAAGATTCAAGAGCATCCAAGCGGTATGCTGGACGGCTGGCAAATGAGCAGTGTCGGAAGGCACGACGACAGTGACGTGAACTTGATTAGTGTCGCCAAAAGGCAAGAAACGACCACCAAGGTCGCTTTCGTGACGGTTCGAAATCTGTTCTTCCATCGGGGTTCCTCCGCACTCGGAAGTCAAAAAGAGATGGCACAATTTGCAGCAGTCCTGCGCGGCTTTCATCAGCGACTTCCTGCCAGCCGGCTGACGTTCGAAAGTGGATACCGGCGGCAGGCAACGCAGGACGGTCTCGGGCACGGTTCGGAAGCACAATTGAAATTGCGCCATCAAGTTGCGAGTAGGCGTGTGTGTCGTCCCATGGTGAATGGCCCACCCAATCCCCTGGGTGCGTGTGAACTTGTGCTAGCCGCACCATCCGGTGGATGCGAAAATGCTTCCCGGCCTGACTCATTGCTTCGGCGGAGACTTCGAAGTGACCCTCGGCCAATTTGGCGTTTGGAAAAGTGAGTGCGCAAACAACTGCATGATCACCATACCGAATGCCATCGAAGTAACATACTTGCTCAACCACTCGCCGTTCGTCCGCGAATTCGTCGAGCATCCGTTCCCAAAAACACTCAGGAATTGTTATCACCAGACGGCCTCCTGTAATGGATGAGCCCCAGCATTTCAGCGATTCGGTGGAGGGTAGCCGCCACTGTGTGGCGGCCCTGGCGCCAGATTTCGGTATCTTTTGGTGAATGGTCGGTCATATAAAACTGAGCGACCATCGAGCAGCAAATCAACTGTCGCTTGGAACCATCAGGGAAGTCGTAGGCGCTGTGTAGCCCAAACCAGGGGGGGCGATCTTCGATAATTGGAAACCAGCGAGAGCCGTCGGTAGCATCCGTCCAATCCGCTGGTTTCACAAACGTTGCTGTCGGCGGCGCAGCGTCGTAATACTCAGCGCCAAGTTTTAGGAAGTACCAGCGCACAGCAGCCGATCGCATTGGTCGGCTGCAACAATGGGAGTTGTCGCCGGAAGAAGCCGACGCCACGATCTTGCGGGCGTTTGAAAAAGGCTTCGTCTCGACCAGAACGCTGCCGGCCGTCATTAAAGAATGGCGGCAGCCAAGTTTCCCGGAGCATCGCACCCGTACCGGGTACTCGCTCCTGCAAGCGTTCACGTT
>DASRSD010000141.1 GCA_035656635.1 Pirellulales bacterium | reverse complement strand
CAGGCTTCGACAACTTGCCCGTGATGCGGCCAGCTACAGGATCCAGTGATAAACCCTCTGGAAGTCCTTCGGCGCTGAAAGAAACAGGCTCCTCGCCTGTGAATGGAATGGTAAATAAAAACGGGCTCTCCGGTCGCACCCCGAAGACGCGGGCGCCATTGATCCGGGGCTGCGCCGGCGGTGCGGGCGTAAGTATTTCGGCGGCACTTGACGCAGCAAGGTGCAGTAACTGGAACGCGAGAACGACAACTGCGAATCGCCGTGCGATTCGCTGGGCGAGTTTAACTTTCGCCAGCAGAAATTGTTTTCCACTCACAAATACCTCACCCTTGCAAATTTCAATGTAATGTCAAAAAAGAGTTAACAGCGGCGATTGCAACGGCATCGTCGGCAAATCGATGTCATTTGCGAACTTGGCCGCGATCGCGCAGTTTCTGAGGAATTTCATCGAGCGGAACCGCCACTATCCCGTACATGTTAATGCTGGAGATGGGGGTTTCCGTCGCGCCTAACTGCACCGAACCAGGAACCAAAATGTCGCGCTCCCACACGGAATCAACGTTGTCGATGCTCACGCCGGGACCTACGCCAGATTGATGCTCGGTGCGCAATTTACCGTTGACCACATAGGGTCCCTCGTCGACGCCAATTTTGTCCCCCGTATTGCGAAAGCTTTCTTGCAACCAAGCTGGCGCTGGAATGCGGTCGTCAAACAAAATAAACAAACGACAAGGACGGGCGACCGTAATGTTGATTTCAATGTCGTGCTTAACCTTATCGTTGTTGAACGTTTTGACATAATCACCACCCAGCAAATACGGCGGCAATCCGGCAACCGTAACGCCATTCCACTCGTGAGCCTCACGGTCGACAAACGCTTTGGCATCCTCTGCCATGCCGTTGTGAACAATCTCATAATAATTCCATGCAGCCGACGACTCACGTTGAATATTGTCCCGAACCGCAGTAATGATTGGAGGCCGAAGCGGTTCAGGAACCGGTTTATCGGAAAACTGCCCATTCGTGATGGATACAATGCGGCTGGCGGTTCCTGAGGCATCCAAGTGTACAGCCTCGCCGGTACGTAAGCGCTGCTGCCGGGCGGTCCCTTCTAAGGTTGTGGGATAATCCACATCGACGGCGCCTTTAAAGACAACCACATCGGTCGCGCCCAACTCGTTCACTTCAATGCCGAATTCGGTGCCCAAATCGATGACGGTTGCCTGAGGAGTAACTACCGAAAACCCTTTTGCCTTCGGCCCAATCTTGGCAGTAACTTTCCCCAATAACACGCGGGCGCGCATTTCGGAAACGACTTCGAAAATTGCCGGAGAGTGCAAAGTGACGATCGTTTCATTGTCGAATAGGAGTTTCATCATTCCGTTGGTGACCCGCACAGTATCACCACTGCGAACCATGTCGGTCGGCACTTTGCCACTGCGATCAAAATACCATTGGCAATCTGCAGTTTGCTCCGAAACGCGCGCCAAAACCGGGGCCCGGTCAGGCTCTAAGTGATTCGTCCCGGGATGATCCGTATCGTAGGGAACGGATTCGATGGGCTTCGATGCTTCCGGTTGTGCCTCAACCAAAGATGGGCGAACAGCAATTGCATGCGGTGTTTCGGCGGTCGGCCATCGGAGCCACGCCACAGTTCCACCGAGTGCTGCGACCAATAAAACCGCAGCCCAAGCAAGGCGTCCTAATCTGAACTGCTGCCACCCGCGCGATTCCAATATTTGCCGCCCCGAAGATTCGACTTTCCTGATCACAGTGCTATTTTTCTCTGCTGAAAACGGGACAAACGATTCGAAGTGTTCATTCCCCACGATTTCGGTTCTGATTCCGCCATGAACACCCATATAAGAGATAAACTCTAAACGTGCTTTCGAATCGGCGACCAGCAGCGACTGCAGGCGTTGGAGGTCAGTATCCGAAATGGCTTCATCGCACCAAGCGGAAATAAGCCGATGCAATTCGTCGTGATTGAGGCCGGAAGATTGGGGATCGTGATGGGTCACAGTTTCCACGCAGTAATTTAGGGGTGCGCTTCTTGTGCAATCGTGGTTTGGACGCACCGAAACAGCGTCTCACGAATTCGGGACAAACTACTGTACACGGTGCTGAGCGGCCGGCCAAGTTGTTCGGCAATTTGAGCTGTCTTGATGCCGGAAAGATACCGGGCGTCCAGAAGCCAACGATCTCGCGAATTCAGCTTCTGCATACAGCCGCGCAGTGCCGATCGTTCACGGTCCCACACTTCCGAGTGCTCCACATAGTCGATCGCCAGCGCGTTGATTAACTCCTCGTCAAATAGCAAGCGGTCAGCATCTGCCCGGCGACGATATTGAAGCACCTCCAATAAGGCAATGCCGCAGGCCCAGCGAAAAAAGTCCTTCTCGAAATCGAAATCTTGGCGCTTTCGCCAAAGGACCAAGCTCGTCTCCTGAAACACGTCCTCGGCGGCGGAGGTCTCTCGGACAAGCGTCAAGATAAAAGAACGAAGCCGCAACTGATTTCTGGTCATCAGCTCGACAATGCTGTCGTCAAGCGTCCGATCGCTCTCAGCAGCCACAGCAGTAGTCCCTTGCAGAAAGTACCTGTTTTCCCACCACTATACTATCAGCACCAATGCCAGAAACTTACGAAGAAAAGCGCCGGAATGCGAAAATCCCAAGTAGCAGAGGCCGGGGGGTATATCCGAATCGCCAAATCTAACACCAAGAAATGCCGACGGCTGGAAAAAGTTTTCCCCTGAAATCGCGAGCATTGCTCGAGGTGCACTCTAAACACCTGAATTGCTCGATCCTTCGGGAAAATCGACGTCTCCTGAGGCGATGGATTAAAAAAGGGGTTTTCAGCCCTATTTCAATATTTCCAGGCGGCGCGATTTTATTTCGTAAATTTTGATCGCGTCCAACGATTACTAAACGGGGAAACTCATCCTAAAGCGGCGGTAAGGGGGCGGAAGCTAAGTGCGAGTGCTACTGAGCGTTTCAAAATATAGACGGGGATTCCGTAGTTTAAATTCGGCTGGCTCCGTTGCTGCTGCCAGCTCTATCTGACGGATGTTATCAACGGCTTGGGGGGATGACGTGAAAGATCGGCTTCAAAGGGTGCGCTCGAAGAACCTATTCGGCGGCTCTTGCCCGACGCGTTTGACAGGCTCTCATTTTTCCGCGCTACATTATTTCGATCAAGCAATGGTCAACAACCTGAGAAGGAAGCTGGATATGTTTTGTGCTGCTTTTCGAAGAACTTCATGGTCAATCGGTCTCCTGGCTGGAATCGCTTTCGCAGCGCCGCATTTTGCCTACGCCGCGGTTTCGCTATTGGACCTCAACGGAACTGCTTCAGGCTTCGGCCCCACGAATACGACTACGGGCCTGACCGCTGATATGACGTCGACCACTACTTGGACGGCTGATACAACCGGCTTGACGGCGCCGGCAATCTTTAATGTCGCCAACGTGATGCAAATCGGCAACACGGCATCCGATTTCAGCGGCGACACCATTACGCTAAGTCTCAGCTTCAGTGGAAACTGGACAGGCAGTGCTGCCAATACGGGCATCAACATTGTCAGCAATAACGTCATCATCAATGCGAGCGTGCCCACCGGCGTTAATGCTCGCTTCAATCACGCTTTCGAATGGCAGGTTGCGGCCGGTTCTACGCTGAACGTTCTGCCCGGGGGCGCGAATTTCAATTTTAACAATGAGGCTACAGTTTTGGGTGGCGGCGGTATCATTAACTGGACCGCAGGGCTAGGGAACAATGAAACGACCGGCATCATCAACGTAAATATGCCCGGAGGCACGTTGAATCTCGGCCAAACTGCAACCACGACATTTGGCAATGGCGCGGCCGGTGGCTTCACGCTGACTGCCGGTACAGTTAATTTCACCAACGCAACTGCCATTGCAGATGTATTCGCAGATTTTCTCAGTGCGGCCAATCTCATTTCGTTCAATGGCGGCACGATCGATAACACCAGCGGTGCAGCGGGAACCTTCGTTACAAAAAACGGTTCGTATAGCATCGGCGGCGATTTTACTTTCACGGGAACGAACAGTCTAAACTTTGGTAATGCGGCTGTCGCTTTAGTCGGTACCCGGCAGATTACGGTGGGGGCCAACACGTTAACGATTGGCGGCGCCATCAGCGGTACGGGCAATGGTTTTACTAAAGCTGGCCCTGGGACATTGCTCCTAACTGCCAACACGGATAGTTATTCGGGATTGACAACCGTCAGCGGCGGAACATTAAAGCTTTCTGAAACGGCTAATTCCAGCAGTATTGCCAGTTCATCCGGCATTACGATCAATGGAGCCAGCAGCATTTTTGATGTCACTGGCATCACAAGTGGCTTCGCGCTGGCAAACTCCCAAACTCTGACGAACAACGGTGGCGTTGTTAACGGCAGCGTGACCGCTTCCGCCGGTCAAACCGTCGGGGGCAGCGGCGGCACGTTCAATAACAACGTGACGCTCAGTGGCGCCGGCGCCACTCTCAGACCGGGCGCCGTAGGATCGACGGGTACCATGTCGATCTTAGGCAATCTCACCATGGGCGCCGGTTCTTCTTGGGGAGTAAAGCTAAGTGGATCAACGGGTGATGTTGTTTCGGTCGGCGGAACGGCCAATTTCACAGGCGGCAATTCGGTACTTTCCATCGTGCCGCTGTCGGCGCTTACGGCTACTTCTTACCAGGTTCTCACAGCGACCGGCGGCATTACTGGCCTTACCGGCGGATCCTTGGGTACGGTTGGGCGCGCAACGTATTCGATCGATTCTGCGGCTTTAACAAGTAATATTCTTCAAATTGATGTTACCGGCGGCGCTGCTGCTTTAGCCTGGACCGGGGCCGATGGGACGTTGCCGCAGCAATGGGACGGAACGCAAACTGCCGCCAACTGGATTCGCACCGATGGCGGACTCAACGATCCCACGCATTTTTATTCTGGCGACAACGTAGTCTTCGACGACAGCCACAATACGCAGTCGTCGCCGACCACTATCAATATTGTTGGAAATGTTCAGCCGACGAGCATCACACTAACGAATGGGAGTGCAGCCAAGCCTAATACCAGTTACATCTTTTCCGGTTCCGGCTCGATTACCGCGGGCAATATCTTGATGAATAGCAGCAACGGAACTGGGTCGTTGACGATTAATACCACGAATTCGTATAGCGGCGGCACGACGGTGCAAAGCGGCACCATCAATGCCAGTGCGTCGGGTGCTTTGGGTGTTGGCAACGTGACCGTGAGCGGAGGATTCCTGAACGCCACCACTTCCGGCTCCATGGGAACCGGGCCGGTGCTGGTAAATGGCGGCACGCTGAATCTCGCTTCTGCCGGCGCGATGGGGAACGCCACGCTTACCATTAGCAGCGGCAATTTGAACTTCGCTGCTTCTGGTTCGGTTGGCAACGGCACGCTCACCTTTGCCGGCGGCACGATCGACGACACCAGCGGCGGCGCAATCATGTTCTCCAATAATAATCCTCAATCTTGGGCCGGCAGTTTTACCTACACGGGCAGCAATACGCCGGGCGACCAGACGCACGATATGAACATGGGAATCGGCACGGTCAGTTTGGATAGCGCTGCTGCCGGCATCAATATCGTAGGCTCGGCCAGCACGATGACTATTGCCGGTAATATTCAAAATGGGAGTGGCGGCAACGGCTTCACGCTATCCGGTGCGGGAACTCTCGTGCTTTCGGGCACTAATAACTATACAGGCAACACCACAATCAACGGCGGGACGCTTTTTGCGACTAACAATGCCTCAGTCGGATCGCTGGCTTCGGGATCCGTCAATATCAACGGTGGAACGTTCGACATCGGAGGGAACACGACAACCCTCAATGCGAACTTTGGCGCCAAACAATTCAACATCGCCGGGACGGGTGTTAACAACGAGGGAGCAATTTACGACAGTAACACCAGTACGACGGTTGTCCAACAGAATGCCTTCGAACGAATTGCTTTAACGGCCGATGCTTCTGTCGGAGGCACCAATACCGGCGGAGCGGCCAGCCGTTACGACATGCGCGGCGGCAGTCCGGTTCTCGAGTTGGCAGGACACGTGCTAACAAAGACAGGAGGGAACCAATTTACCCTCGTGGGGGTGACTGTGAATAGCACAGGCGGCACTCCCGGCTCGATTGTTGTTAGCGGAGGCGAGCTAGGCCTGGAAGCCAATAGTATCGTACAGCCCAGTGCCGTGTCATCAATCACGATGAGCGCGAACACGCGCTTAGAGTTTTTCGGCGATACGGCCACAACCAGCACCATCACGGCTCCAATCATTGTGGCGGGTGCAGGCGTAGACATCGGCGCAGGTAACACCGGAAACATTATTGGCAGCCCCGTTACCTTGCAAGCCGATGTGACCTTTGTACCGCTGGCAGCTAACCAGGCAAGTCCTAACTCCAACAACTCGCTCACCATGACGGGCAACATTACAGACAACAATGGTGGTTTTGGAGTCATTAAGCTTGGGGTTAATACGCTCACACTTTCGGGCGTAAATAGTTATGCGGGTGCAACTACTGCCGGCCAAGGAACGTTGGCTCTGGGTTCCAACACCGCTTTGCCTACCGGCACGAGCTTGATTTTTGGCAATGTTGCAAATGGCTCGACGGGCACCGTAGATATGGCAGGTTTTAATGCCACGGTGGGCGCTTTAACCGATGCAAATGGCGGCGGCGGCAACGTGCTAACGAATGGCAGCACCACATTGAATTCGACTCTAACCTTCGCGGGCGGTGTAACCCCCAGCAGCTTCGATGGCACCATCAATGATCTTTTAGGCAACAGCGCCGGAACGACAACCTTGGCCATCAATGTTACCAGTGGTTCGCTGTCTCTTAGCGGAAATAATAGCTACCTCGGTGGCAATACCGTCGGTGGAACCGGTACTTTGCAATTGGGAACCGGCCAGAATAATGCTTTGGGCGCCAACGGCAATAATCTCACCGTTAATACAGGCGGGACGGTGGATTTGAACGGCAATAACCCGACATTTGGCCTGCTCAGCGGCACCGCCGGCGTCATCACCAACACCAATTCTGGGAATGCATTGCTGACGGTCGGCGCTGCAGGCAATAGCACGTTCGGCGGTGCAATCAACAACGGAACTGCTGGAGGCGTTACGTCGCTCACAAAGCTGGGCGCCGGCACGCTCACGCTATCTGGCGCTAACACGTACTCGGGCGACACAAATATTCTCGCGGGAACTTTGGCAGTGAACGGCTCTCTGAATTTATCGGGCAATGTCATCCTGAATAGCGGCGCCAATAACGTTGCGCTGTCCGGCAGTGGCTCGGTCGGAAATGTAACGCTTCAGAGTAGCAATGACACCATTGTCCCGCATTCCACTGCTGGCACCACAGCTACATTGACGATCGCCTCGAATTTAACCGTCAATGGCGGAAACCTGCAATTCAACTTGAGCACGGGAAATGTCAACGACGAGATTGTTGTCAACGGGAGTGCAAATTTTACGAGCGCTTGGAATTTGGTTGTTACACCAACGGCAGGCGGTTTAGCGTTGCCGGCGGGTACTTATACTCTGCTGACTGCCAATATTTTGAATGCCGGCCAACCTGGCAGCGCCTCTGGAACCTTGCCGACATTAATTACGCCTGGCGCAAGGCAAACGGTGAATGTCAGTTACCCCGGTCCTGGCAATAACACAATTGTGGTCAATGTGGGAGCAGTCGCTTCGGCAACGTTGGTTTGGAACAACGCGGCCGGTGGTGGCGATGGGTCGACTTGGGATAACGTCACCAGCACCAATCCGGGCCAGTTGAATTGGAACAGTGGCTTGCCCGGCGGCAGCGGCGGCACTCACGGAGCCGACCGATTCTTCAATCTCGACAGCGTGATCTTCAACGACAATAACAATCACGGCTCGAATCCAAACGCGTACAACGTGCAGGTGGCTTTTGGCGCCATAGTGCAGCCGGCCGCCATCACCGTCAATACGACGAGCACTTATACCATCAGTGGAGCTGGCGCCATTGGCGGCACGGGCAGCCTTACCGTACAGGCCGGCACCCTGATCTTGTCGGATACGGGTCCAAACACTTACAGCGGCGGCACCTTTGTTCAAACGGGTACGCTGAAGCTGGGTGCGATGGGTGCGTTCCCAACCGGGACCGCTTTAACGCTGGGTGATGGCGGCAGCGGCAGCGGGACGTTCGACTTGGCCGGCAATAGCGCCACGGTTAGCAGCTTGGCAACTAGCGGCGCTGGCACAAGCAATACCATTACCAGCAGTGCTGCCGGTGGCACGCTCACTTACGCCGGCGCGGCCGGCCCGAACGTTTTCGGCGGTTCGCTGACCAATTCGAATCTGGCTCTGAGCGTATCCACTGGAACCTTAGTGCTGACCGGCGGCAACAGTTACGGTACCACTTCGGTCAGCAGCGGCGCGACATTGCAAGTAGGCAATGCCACCCCGACCGGCACGCTGGGCTCGGGCAATGCTACGATTGGCGGCACGCTCGTTTTCAATCGCAGCGATGCAACACCCAGTTTCGCCAATAATATTTTAGGCGTCGGCTCCGTTCAGCAAATTGGGTTAGATACCGCAGTCCTGAGCGGCACTTTGAGCTATGCCGGATCAACTACGATTGGCAGCGGCGCAACCTTGGAAGTTGCCGGCGCCCATACCGAATCACTCACGGGCGCCGTCAACGGACAAGGCAATTTGGCCGTGGGCGATGGGACAACGGGCACAGCCCTGACCTTGACGAATGCTTCCAACGGCTTGTCGGGCGGCGTGACAATCAACAGTCACAGTTCGCTGACGGTTCCATCGGGCGCTTCGCTGGCGAGTATTTCCGGCATAACTCTCAACGGTGGAACTCAAGTATTCGCCAATGCAACGTCGGCACCCAACTTCGGCGCCAACGCCATTACGGTGAATGCCGCCGGCGGCACGCTCCAATACAGCGGGGCGAACACCGCGGGGTTAACCAACAACATTTCGCTAGCCGGTGGCAGCACGCTGACCATCGATACGAACGACGCCACCACAGGGCACACCTACAATTACAGCGGCGCCTTGATCAGCGGCAGCACAGCAAACGTCATTATCACGAACTCGGCCAGTACTGCTCCCGCCGCACAAACCTATCAGCTCACCGGCAATAATAGCGGCTTCTCGGGCACGATTACGGTTTCGGCGCCTGGCGGCACCCGGTTACAAGCCAACAGTGTCAACTCATTAGGCACTGGTCCGGTGGTGATCGGCAACTTGTCGCAGTTATTCATTTCGACCGGTGCGCTCACCTTTACTAACTCGCTTTCGTTGACAGGCCCGGGTGCAAGTACGGATAGCACGCCCTTCGGAACGGTTCGCACCAGCAGCGGCGATGTGCTCAGTGGCGCCATCACCATGGCGGGCGATGGTTCCATTAGCGCGGGCACCAGTGCAACCAATACCACCATGCTGAGTGGTCAAATTACCGGGCCTGGTCAAATGAATTTTCTGGAAGGCGTAATTACGCTTAGCAATCCCATCGCCAACAACTATGGCAGCACCCACACCTCCACGGCCGGAGGAGCAGCCGGTGTCGCCACGGTTGTTGGCAGTCGAACGGGCACCAGTTCCGGCGCGGCCACGGTCATTTTGACGAACGTCAATTCGCTCAGCTCCGGAGGTTTGCAGCTTTCTGGGTCGACCGGCATTACAACCAATCCCATTTTGGAATTGAATAACAACAGCATCACTGTTGCCAATCTATCGTCCGGCGGTACTGCGGCTTCTGGCGCCACGACCGGCACCATCAGCGATGATGGCCCAGCCGTAAACGCCACCACCGGCACTGTCACCTTGACCTTTGGCGATACCAGCGGAAGCAGCGCCACGCCCATTGCTTATGCCGGCATTATGTCGGACGGCAGCAGCGGCGGGGCCTTGGGAATTATTAAAACCGGCAGCGGCGTGGAATCGTTAACCGGCCAGAGCACCTTCTCCGGCAACGTGGAAGTGCAGCAAGGCAAGCTGGTCGCCAACAGCACCATTCCGCCGAGCAATGGCGCCACCGGTCCGTTGGGCAACTCCAACGCGTTCCAGCCCAACACCACCACTCCGCGAACGATCACCGTCGATAGCAACGCCACGTTGGAACTCGATATTAACAACGTGTTCGGCGGCAACGGCAATTTGGCTTCGCACCTGCCGTCCATCTCGGTCGGCAGCGGCGGCACACTCAATGCAACGCGATATAACCAGATCGGAAATATCACGCTCAACGGCGGCACGCTTTCGCAAACCTCCACGGACACGGGTTTGTTTGGCGGATACCAATTCCTGGGCTCGGTGACCGTCGGCGGCGCTGCCCCATCGACCATTTCCTCCGGCAACACCGCGGCCAATCACTTGGGTACCAACACCAGCTTTAATGTGGCCGATGTCACCGGAAACTCGACTGTCGATTTGACTGTCTCCGCCGGCCTGCGTGACCAA
>DASRSD010000140.1 GCA_035656635.1 Pirellulales bacterium | reverse complement strand
TCGGGGAGCCAGTCGGTGGTGAAATTCGGATAGTGATACTGCTCCGTGGTCACCGGAATGACTTTGCCGTATTTGAATCCGTCGGCTTTGTATGCCGCCGCGGTGGCTGTGTCCTCCGGGTTGTCAAATCTTCCGACCACGAACGGATGGTTGCGCGCCAGTTGCAGTTGCGCTCCATCTGGCTTGGGGATTTGCGCCTGGTAGAAAGAATTCCCGGTCGCTTTCACCTGCCGGTACGACTGCAGACCGTTGGATAAGAATATTCCAGTGAATACCTCGGGATAGAACAAACCAGTGCGGAGGCCAACGCAGTACATCTTGCCGTCGGCGTCGGCCCAGTCGTTGCTGCCAAAAATGTACACGCGCTTGGGATCGATTTTGTACAGCTTTGGCATGTTGTAGGCGGCATCGAGCATCAGGCCGGCCCGCTTCCACCAGGCATCTAAATACTCCTTCGGCACAATCAGCGCCATATTGGCGTCGGCCAGTTGCGGCAAAACTGCCGGCGGCAGCGAATCGGCGTGTTTGTACAGCGCCAGCACCAGCAGGCCCATCGGCTTGGCCGGATCGTACTTTTCCGGCACGTAAACCCACCAGCCTTCCTTCGATAAATCGTAATCCTGCAGGCTCTCGATTTTGTCGCCCGGGTTGAGCAGCTTCAATCGCTTGGCCAGCGCCTTCAATTCGCTCTGCGGACTGCGCTCCGTGAAGGTCGTTTCGAAGCCGCCGGTTTTTTGGTCGTCGGCCTGTGCCGGGCCGCCCAGCAGCACTGCGCAGGCTGACGCGCTGCTGGCTGACAATACCGTGACGCAGGCCATTCGCAGCCGCCAGTGCATGGAAACTCCTTACCTGCCAGTAGCCGATTTTGATCAATCCCCCCGGAAGTATAGCAAACCGGTCGCACGGTTGCCACTGCCGACCAGCACAACAGAGCAGCCTTGGATACTACAAAGCAACGCCGCCAGACTGAATGGCCAAGAGATTTTGCCGGTGGCGAACACTCAAGAAAAACAAAAACACCAGCGCGATCGACGGTCGATCACGCTGGCATAAAAAGTAGCAGTTTCTGACGAGCGCATTTACTCAGGAGCCACAAGATTTGCCTTGCTCGCTGTGAGTTTTTTCTTCGCGTCGAGGTTGGTTCCCCTCATCGCGATTTTTGTTTTGCTCGTCCGGATTCCGCATGGGCTTTTGTCCCTGGTTTTGGCCATATTCCTGACCTTGGTTTTGACCGGAATTTTGCTTCTCGTGACCGGTTTTATTCATTTCTCCTTGGTCGTCCGGACGCTTAGTTTTTTGGGCTTCCTTGGTGGGTTGAGCTTGATTCTGCATAGCCATGATGTTTCCTCCTGGAAGATGAATCGCTGATAGGCGAATCGTTTTAGAAAATTACACGCCCCCCACTACTGCCCTGCACATAGTGTGCCGCAGGCAACGATTGGCAGCTCGCGGTCGTGGATGCACTTTGCTTCCGCAGGGTGGCTGGGGTCGACCGAAAGGAGCCCCCAGCGGGTAGCATTCCGGGGGGCTCGGCGGCACTCGACCCCCGGCCACCCAATGTAGTTCACTTCAAAATGCATCACTACCGCTCGCTTGTATAAATGGGGTCTTCAGACAGAAGCTGGCCACAGCGGCGCTTGTCTTCCAAAAGGCCCATTGTATATTGTGGCAACAAGCTGGCACAAAATAGTTCACTTCAATTCAAAGGATTAACCATGGCCAAGAAGCGTGCAATGAAACGCCGGGCGGCAAGGCAGGAAGCTCGCGGCAAAGCGATCAAGAAAGCGACCGTCCGCGTTAAGGCGAACGTCAAAAAGCGGCGTACTCGGCGCGTCAAGCGGCGTAAAACGGTCGTCGAGACCGTGAAGCATTTGATCGGCCTGGATTAAAAAATGATGGTCGCCTAATTTGGCCGCTCGGCAATGTAGCGACGGCTGTCCACAGCCGCTTTTGTTCGAGAAAACAGCAGGCGTCTGGAGACAGACGCCTGCATTTTTTCATATTAGGCGACCACCAAAATTATCGGCGCGTTGGTTTTATGACCGTCCAGAATTTAGCAAGCGTTCCAGCCTGCGCTGGAGCGAGGTGTCGCGATGGAATGTTTTTGCTTGGTTGAGCCAGCGCCGCGCGGCCACCGGACGATCCGTTTTACGATACGAACTGCACAGGTACAGGCACATTTCGTAATGCTGCGGATGCCGCGGATTCAGCCGCAAGGCCCGCAAATAACAGGGAATGGCTTCGCGCATTTTTCCGCTGGCATCGAGCATGGCGCCCAAATGGAACCAAACCAAGGCGTCTGTGGGGTGCTGCTGGGAGAGTTCGCGCAGTAGCACAATGGCTTCGCGGCGGCGACCGGCTTGCGCTAAACGTAATGCCTGAGGAAGCTCCCGCGATTTTAAAACTCGTGACGAGGAAGCCATGGCGCGTAGGCAACGGGTCCAGAGAGCTTAATCTTCCGCAGCGGCACTGCGGCTTTCGGATAGCGTTTCGCCGGGCGCCAGCTGGTAGCCGAATTCGTTCTGCACTTCCTTAAACCAGGCGGTCATCAGACCGCCATTTTCTTGGGCGCCCACGTAGGCGTAAGGAATGACTGACATGTCGTTGGACATTTTAGTCAGGAATTCCTCATGGAGCGCGTCCAGCGTGGGTTCTTCGCTTTCGATTTGCACCACGTAATAAATGGTTTGCGGTTCGTTGGCGGCCACTCCGGTTTCGCTGGTTTTCAATGTGAACACGCTTTTCATAAAATCGAAGCCCACTTGCTCCAGGCCGGATACTTGCGTGAGTCGGGGCGCCCCGAAGAGTTGTCCGACCGGTTGCGTGAGCCAACTGAACGGCCCGGCGGTAACTAAGCCATTATCGGGCGCGGAGCCGAAGGCTTCCTTCAAAGTTTCTTTGAGTTTGCGGGCTTCGGCAGCGTCTTCGTTGGCTTTGGCCAATGCCGGCTTGCGCGCTTGAACCATTTTCCAGCGCAAAGTGACTTCCGGCTTAATCTCTTCCAGCGTCGGCGTGCGAGCAGTTTCGTCGGCAATTTTCCACCACAGGTAGCGGTTGTTGTCGTTGTCGTCGCTGCGCTGCGGTTGAAAGATGGCCAACATCGGCTGACCGCTGGAATCGAGTTGATAGGCCAGTTGCACAAACGAGGGCGCGGTGTAATCGCCAGCCACCAGCGAACGGCGCGATTTGCCCAAATCGGTGTGATTGTACGCATCCAGGATTGAAACCAGGTCGGTTTCTTTGGCTTCCAATCCGTAGGGCTTGGCTAATGCTGTAAGGTCGGGCGGTTCCGGCTTTTTGGCCGTTTTGTTGCCGCGACTCACTGCCGCCCGATAGGTTTCCAGGCCGCGGTTGTACTGCAGAATTTGCGATTCAATGGCGGAGAAGGCATCGTCAACCTGCTTATCGACCTGTTGTTGCGCCAGCCGATTGCGAATGGTGTCGGCAACTTTATCGAGCGGATCGTATTCGACAGGCGGCTCGGCAGCCGGGGTCTTTCCTTCCGCTGCGTGGGCGGCAGAGGATTTAGCATCCGTGGACTTAGTATCCGCCGTTTTCGCGTCCGATGATTTGGCGTCTGTGGACTTTGCATCCGTCTTGCCACCGGCCGATTTGGCGTCGGCAGACTTCGCAATAGGAGATTTTGCGGTCGACGGGGCAGCGGCTGATTTTGCCGCAGGCGCTTTGGCGTCGGCAGCAGCGGGGACCGACGATTTGGCTGCTGGCGGTTGGGTCGCCGGGGCTTGTGTGGCCGGGCCTTGCGTGGCAGGCGGAGCATCGGCCAGCGCTAACTGCTCGCCGTTTAGCGAGGTCGTCATCGTTAATTTTCCGGCGGGCGAAGCCGCAGGGAAAACGCTCGATTGCTTATCGCTCCCTGACTTCGTTTGATCGTCCGATTTTTTCTGGCTGTCCGATTTTTTGGCGTCGGAAGATTTGGCGTCACTCTTGGCGCCGCCCGTTTTTTGATCTCCCTTCGCGCCGCCTTTCAAATCGCCCGATTTCGAATCGCTCGATTTTGTGCTGCCCGATTTGCCAGCGTCGGATTTGGCGGCACTTGATTTGGAATCAGAAGATTTTGCGTCGCTCGCTTTGGAATCGGTCGATTTCGTCTCGCCCGATTTCGATTTCACCTCGTCGGTTTTTGTTCCTCCGGCGGCTTTTTCGCCTGCTTTGCTTTCGGACGGGCCCTCGGTCGATTCTTTATCGCCGGGCAGTTCGGGGAGCTTGGTCTTTTTGAATTCTTCCTGGTGATTGTCGTAATAATCTTTAATTTCCTGCTGCGTAATTTTCGGCGATTCGGCAGCCAGCAGTTGCTCGTAATCTGCCTTGATGTACTGGAACTTCGCTTTGAACGGCTGACGGAAACCAGGGTTGGGGCTGTTCGGATCGGGCTCGGCGGTTTTGTATTGCTCGTAAAAGCTTTTCAGTTGTTCCGGGCTGGGATCAGGAATTTGATCCACAAATTTATTCACCGCCACCGGCAGAAATTGCGCCGTTACTTTGCGGTTTAAGCGGCAGAAGTAATCCCAGCGGTCGCCAGGAGTATCGCCGTGGAAGACGGCAAACTGCATGCCCTGGCCGAACTGCTGGATGCGATTCAAAAGCGGACTGAAAGCCCGCTGGGCATAATTTGCAGCCATTTGCATTCGCAGCGCATCGAACAGTTGGCTCTGACCAATGCCATCGTAGTGCTGCGATACATTCCGAACGATGTTGGCCAATTCCTGTGGACTCAGCTTGTTCTCGGTGAGAGTGTTAATGTAGCTGTTGGCGACGGCGTCGCTGACGACAATTCCCATTTGCTCGGCCTTTTTATCGAGCAACATGGTCGCAACCATGTTCTGTTCCGTGATGGGAATTTGGTATTGGGCAGCCTGCTGCGGCGTTAGTCCGGCTTGCGTGCAGGCAGCTAACAGAAATTGATTTAACGCATGCAAAACCGTTTTGCGATAATTTAAATCGCTGCGATGAACGGTCCCAAAATCCCACGTAAAAATTTCGGGATCTTCGCGCTTGCCCAGCGCGCTGCCCATGCGGCCGGAGGAACCCAAAACGACGAAGGCAAACATGCTGAGGATGGTCAACACGACCATCCAAGCCTTCTGATTTTTGCGAAACGTGCGAAACGGACTGGCCATAGGGTGTTCCTAAAAGGAAGCCGCGCGGGCGCTTCATTTCGCCCAATATCCTTGTTTACGCGGGGGCGTTGGTTCTGGTCGAAAGGCAAAGATGGCTTGACAACCAACGTGCCCGGGTTGTATGCGATTAAGGCTGCAGCGGAATACCAAAGATTCAATTTCGGAGACGCCGATTGTAGCGCTACATGACGTAAATGCAATCCCAGTCAAGCGAAGCGGCGCGTGTGCAGTGGTTGTTTTGATTTTAGTTTCGCGCAAAAAAAACGCTCGGTGTTTGGCGACAACGCATAGGCGGAAGCCGGCCGGCGGCATAGAATCCGCTGACAGTGATCCGAACCGGCGCTAGGTCCGGTCGTAACGATTGCAGGGTAAAAATCGAGAAGTTTCCAGGTATTTTCGACAAATAGAAGCGTGCAAGTCCAATCATCACATAGTTTTGTGGTAGATCGTTAAGAATTAAAAAATCGTGCTGGCAAATATCCCATACTTCCCAGACGAACAGCTTTAACATCCATTCACCTCGGTATTTATGGCGAAAAAAACCCCCAAAGCCGGCGCAAAGAGTTTGGTGATTGTTGAATCGCCTGCGAAGGCCCGCACCATCAGCAAGTTCCTGGGCCGCGACTTCACCGTTGAGGCCAGCATTGGGCACATTCGCGATTTGCCGCAGGGCGCCAAGGAGATTCCGGCTGAATTTAAGGACCAGGCCTGGTCGCGGCTGGGCGTGAATGTGGAGAAAAATTTTGATCCGCTTTATGTTATCCCGCATGGCAAAACGGCTCACGTCAAAAAACTTCGCAGCCTGGTCAAAGACGCGAAAGACCTATATCTAGCGACGGACGAAGACCGTGAAGGGGAAGCCATTAGTTGGCACCTGAACGAAGTGCTGCAGCCAAAGGTTCCTGTCCACCGGCTCGTGTTTCACGAAATTACCAAAGGCGCCATTCAGGAGGCGCTGCAGCATCCGCGCGATATTGATCAAGACCTGGTCCGGGCCCAGGAAACGCGCCGCATTTTGGATCGGCTGTATGGTTACGAAGTATCGCCGCTGTTATGGCGCAAGGTGCGGCCCAAGCTCTCCGCCGGCCGGGTGCAAAGCGTGGCCGTGAGGTTAATTGTGGAGCGGGAACGGCAGCGGATGGCATTTCATTCCGCCACGTACTGGGACTTGCTGGCCACATTCGCCAATGCTGCCAAAACGCAATTTGCGGCCACGTTGATTGCGGTCAACGGTAAGCAAATTCCGGCTGGAAAAGATTTCGACTCTGCCACCGGAAAATTAAAAGATTCCGGCCTGCTGCAGCTGGATGAGAAAGAGACGCAGGAACTTGCCCAGCGATTGCGCGGCGCAGAGTTTCGCGTTGCTTCGCTGGAAGTGAAACCGTACACGTCCAAGCCTTATCCGCCGTTTACCACCAGCACGCTGCAGCAGGAAGCCAATCGCAAGTTGGGCTTTACGGCCCGCCGCACCATGCAGGGGGCGCAAAGCTTGTACGAAAACGGCCACATCACGTACATGCGCACCGACTCAACCAACTTGGCCAGCGTGGCCATCGAAACGGCGCGGTCATTAGTGGCTTCGCAATACGGCGCGGAATATCTGCCGCAAAGCCCGCGCGTGTATGCGACCAAAGTGAAAAATGCCCAGGAAGCGCACGAGGCCATTCGCCCCGCCGGCAGCCCGTTCGATTTTCCCGAGCAATTGCGTGCCGGCCTCAACCCCGACGAGTTCAAGCTGTACGATTTGATCTGGAAGCGGACCATGGCCAGCCAAATGGTCGATTGCCGCGGCCAACGCATTACTGTCACCATTGCCGGCGGCGGCGCGGAATTTACCGCGGCGGGCAAGACGATCGAATTCCCCGGTTACTTGCGGGCCTATGTGGAAGGCTCCGACGATCCGGAGGCGGAATTGGCCGATCGAGAAGCGGTTCTGCCCTCGTTGGAACAAGGAGAGAAATTGCAATTGGCCGGCAATGGCTTGGAGCCGAAAAGCCACACCACGCAACCCTCGGGGCGTTTCAGCGAAGCCGCGCTTACCCGGGCGCTAGAAGAGTTGGGCATTGGTCGACCCAGCACGTACGCCACCATCATCGACACCATTCAAGCGCGCAACTACGTGTTTAAGAAGGGGGGCGCCCTGGTGCCCACCTGGACGGCCTTCGCAGTCACGCAGTTGTTGGAAAAGCACCTGCAGGAATTAGTCGATTATGGCTTCACGGCACAAATGGAAGACGATTTGGATGCCATTAGTCGCGGCGAGCAAGCCCAGGCAGATTACTTGCGAAAGTTTTATTTCGGCAACGGCCAACCGGGGTTGAAAAAACATTTGGACAAAAAAATCGACGAAATCGACGCCCGCGATGTCAGCCGGGTGTTGTTGTCGGAACCAAAAGGCGAGCCGCCCCTTTATGTGCGCGTGGGCCGCTATGGTCCGTTCATCGAGCAAGGAGAGCAACGGGCATCGTTGCCCGAGGGGCTGGCGCCGGAAGAGCTTACGCTGGAAAAATGCCGCGAGCTATTCTCGCACGCCTCGCAAGCGGAAGAGCCGTTGGGCGTTTGTCCGGAAACCGGCAAGCCGGTATTTTTGAAAGTGGGCCGCTTCGGACCGTATATTCAACGGGGCACGCCCGATGACGAAGAGAAGCCCCAAAATGCCTCGCTGCTCAAAGGCATGGCGCTGGAGAACATCGATCTGGCCACGGCGCTTAAGCTGCTGAGCCTGCCGCGCAATTTGGGAACGCATCCGGAAAACGGTCAAACCGTAACCGCATTCAACGGCCGGTTTGGACCATACATTAAGTGCGGCGAGGAAACACGCTCCTTGCCGGCAGGCGTTTCGCCGCTAGAGGTCACTTTCAACGAGGCGCTGGAGCTGCTCAAGCAACCCAAGGCTCAGCGGCGCGGCTTTGGCGCCAAGAAGGAACCGCTGAAGGTGTTCGATCCTTCGCCGGTCACCAAAAATCCGGTGCAATTGCTCGACGGCCGCTACGGCCAATATGTGACCGACGGCGTTACCAACGCCTCGGTGCCGAAAAATACCACGCCGGAAGAGGTAACCTTCGAGTTTGCACTGCGGCTATTGGCCGAACGGGCGGCCGCTGGTCCATCGCAGAAACGGGGCGCGCGCCGCGGCGGAAAGTCAAACGCAGCCAAAAGCGGCGGAGCGAAGGAAAGTAAAGCCAAGCCCAGTGGAGGGAAGTCGCGGCGGGCTGTGGCATCGAAATCGGCGTAAAGGTCGAGAAGGACCAATGACCAAATCCCAATGACCAATGAGATATTGCTCGCCGACTTTCTTATGGGTCATAGGTGCTTGGTCATTCGTGCTTCACTGGCCGGCTATTTGGCGCCGTCAGCCATTTTCTCGCCGCCCAGCGCAAGAGCGTATGCCGTGGCATGGCTGCGGCAGTGAGAAATGCTAATCATGACGTTCGTCACGCCCGCCTGATCCATAAATTCTCGGGCTCCGCCATGCATTGCTACGGTGGGCGATCCGGACCGCAAGTTGTGAACTTCCACGTCGCGCCAACTAATGCCACGCCGCCAACCGGTGCCCAGGGCTTTAAGCACGGCCTCTTTTGCCGCCCATCGGCCGGCAAAATGCTGCGTGGCTTGCTTGCGGTTTTGGCAATATTCGATTTCGTGCGGCGTGTAAACCCGAGCGATGAACAGCTCCCCATGCCGCTCGATCATTTGAGCGATGCGCAGGCATTCTACAATATCGGTGCCGATGCCGAAGATGGACATGGAAGCAAAGAGTCGAGGGATGAAGGCGAATGTTAAGTGTCAGTTTAGAGCAAGCCTCGGTCCGATGAAGCGCGTTCAAATAGCCGGACGGCTGTGTTCAAATAGCCGGGTGGCCCGCCGTCCGGTCCGGATGCTGTGAGCATTCGGCCATCGTCGCTACACATTCGGTGAGTAATGCGTTAGCCGCGAGCCGGCAGGTGAGCGCGGGGCGCCATCAACCACGCCACGACGGCCGCTACCGCGATCATGGCGGCTCCGTCGACAATCCACAAGAGCCATTTTGTCGAGGCTTCTGCGGCCATGAACTCAGAAAATGTCGGCGGCTTGACGCGAAAATCATCGAGCATGTTCTTAAAATACTGCTGCAAAATCACGTTGCTTTGCACGTCGTGATCGACTTTCGCCTGGTATTGGTGTCGATAGTCGAGATAAAAAAAACCATGTTCCGCAGCGACCAGGACGAAAGCCGAAATGATTACGCCGCCGGTGATCAGCCCGCGACCGTGCAGTCCCAGGTAAGCGGCGGCAAGGGCCGCGCTCAGACCGAAGGCAAAGCCAAGCATCAACGGGAATAATCCCACCGGGGCAAAATTTGCATTCTGCAACCACACCGCAATGCGAGCCAACGCCGCCGACAACATGATTACGGTAGCAATCCACAGCGCGATTGTAGTCCCGTGGTGCGGCGTCACGTCAGCATGGTTGCCGCTGTCGATCGAGATGCTCACGGCTTACCCCTTTACGCCGCAGGCCTTTTCGGCGCGGGCTAAAACTTCGGCCGCTTTTTTGCGAGCCCGGCTAGCGCCATCGGCCAGTATTTCCCAAACTCGTTTGGGCTGGGCGGCTAAATCTGCCCGGCGTGCGCGGGGCTCGGCAAAAAACCGTTCGGCAGCGTCGGCCAGAGCCTTTTTCACTTCGCCGTAGCCAAATCCGCCTTTACGATATAGCGCCGCCATTTCCTCACGCTCTGCTTCACTGGCGACCAGCGAGAACAATTGAAATAAATGGTCGGAGTCTGGGTCTTTCGGCTGCTCCATGGGGCGCGAGTCGGTCACAATGCGCATGATTTTCTTTCGCTGCGCTTTGGCATCTTCGAACAGCTCCAGCGTATTGTTATAACTTTTCGACATTTTTTCGCCGTCGATGCCCGGCACTTTCGCCGAGTGATCCAAAACCTTGGCTTTGGGCATGACGAACGTTTGGCCGAAGTGATGGTTGAAGCTGGCGGCAAGGTCGCGGCACACTTCGATGTGCTGGATTTGGTCGGCGCCGACGGGAACCGTATCGGAATCGTAGGACAAAATGTCGGCGGCCATTAAGACAGGGTACGCGAACAAGCCCGCATCAGCCGACAGCCCTTTGGCGATTTTATCTTTATAGGCGTGGCAGCGCTCCAGCAGGCCCATCGGCGTACCGGTCAAAAGTAGCCATGTCAGTTGCGTCACTTCCGGCACATCGGACTGAAGAAACAACACCGCTTTGTCGGGATTCAATCCCAGCGCAAGTAAATCAATGGCGGCATCGAGCGTTAGCTGCCGTAATTGCTGCGGATCGCGCACTTGGTTCAGCGCGTGCAAATTGGCAATGAAATAATAAGCGGCATCTTCGTTCTGCAGATCGATGTACTGCCGGATGGCGCCGAAGTAATTGCCCCAATGAAATCGGCCGGTCGGTTGGATGCCGGAAAGAACGCGCATGGGAGAAAGGGGCTAGGGAGTAGGGGCTAAAGGCTTAGAGACTAGAGTTGAATTGAGCTTGGTTAAGTTTTGATTGTTCCGATGATTTCCGAGACAGATTTAGCCCCCAGTTGGTTCAACGCCGCCGGCAGGGCATTTAGCAGTTGCATCGTTACGGTCGGATTATAGAAGTTTGCCGTCCCAATTTGCACTGCAGTTGCGCCGGCAACCAAAAACTCCATCACATCGTCGATGGTGGCAATCCCGCCGATGCCGATAATCGGCGTATCAACGGCCCGCGAAATTTGATGCACGCAGCGTAGTGCCAGCGGCTTGATAGCCGGTCCGCTGAGGCCCCCCATCACGTTGCCCAGCATCGGGCGGCGGCGCTTCCAGTCCACCGCCATGCCCAGCGCGGTATTAATGGCCGAAATGGCGTCGGCCCCCCCCTCGGCAGCAGCTCGAGCAACGACCGTAATATCTGTCACATTGGGTGTTAGCTTGGCGATGATCGGAAGCCCGCATGCCGCTTTGCAGCCGGCCACCACGCGGCGGCACATCTCGGGATCGACGCCCAAATCGACCCCGTGACTGACGTTCGGGCAGGAAATGTTTAGTTCCAGGGCTGCCACGCCAGCGAGCCCTTCCATGCGGCGAGCCATTTCGACGAATTCATCCAAGGTGCTTCCTGCGATGCTTACGATGATGGGCGCGCCAATCGTCGTCAAATAAGGCAAATGGTGTTCGATGAATGCTTCCTGCCCGTCGTTATCTAGCCCGATGGAATTCAGCATGCCCGCTGGCGTTTCGATGGTTCGCCACGGGGCATTGCCCGGTCGGGGAAGGCGGGTAATGGTTTTGGGAATAATTCCGCCCAGCCGCTTCAAATCGACCAAGCCAGCCATTTCGCGCGCATAGCCGAATGTGCCCGAGGCGGTGAGAATCGGATTGGGAAGCGTCAGACGCCCCAAGCGAACGGAAAGATCGACGGATGGCGGGGGAGCGGACAAAAGCGAACAAGCTAAAGGTGTGGATGCGAATCAAACGCTCTGGGCTTAGCAGCTTACCGCAATTGCGCGCAAAAAAAAACGCCGCACAGGCTGGCTGCCCTGCGGCGTTCAATCGACTTTGTTCTGAATGCTGCGGCCCAACTGCCGTCAACTGCGTGAATGTGCTTGCGATGCGGGTGTAGCGAATTACAGGATGCCGCCGTGAGTGCGGTAGAGGGTCATATGCGACGGCTGATCGAGGAACCAGATTCGTTCCCATTCGTCGAGCGCTTGGCGCAAATCTTCCGATGTATTCAGCAATTCGCCGGCCCGGCGCGACGGATCGGCCGAGTACATCGGTATGAGGCAGCCGGTGGCGCTGGAAATTGCCAGCCCGGCTACGGTTGCAAAAATAAGCCTACGCATCACAGGTTCCTTCCTGAATGGCATGCGCCGCAATCCCTTGCGGGGATGGTAAATACCTGAGTGTTTCCGTGCGTGATATATCGTCGACTGGCTTTTGCCAGCCAACGGTCAGTGCAGGGCACGAACGCGCCGGTGCACTAACTGATTTGTTTATCTCCGCCAAACCGTTTCGAAATGATTTGTGATGAGCTTGCTCTCGCAGCCGGAAGATGAGTCGCTGGCTGCGTTTGGGCGAGCAAGGTTACTTATTCTGGTGTTACGCGCCGAGGTCAAATTACCGGAATCTGGCGATCGGCAGTTGTTTACCGCCTCTGGGTAGGCGTGGCGATAAGTCGGTATCCGTTCCGTGTGTGACAGCGGAGAAAGCAGTTTTCTGGGTTATCGAGTTCCGTGGCGTGATTAGCCGCTGCCTTGCATTCCGTAAGCTGGTGGGGTGCCGGCGGTTGGGGCGACCGTCGAACCGTCGCTAACCTGGTGCCCCGCTGCTTTGGCCCGTGCTTCGGCTGCTTGTCGCTCCAGTTGCCGAACCTTCTCTTCCATCTCCTTGCCGGGCTTAAATGTCACGACAAACTTTTCCGGCACAAAGACTTTTTCACCGGTGCGCGGGTTGCGGGCCTTACGAGCGGCACGCTGCTTCACCTCGAACACGCCAAAATTCCGCAGCTCGATGCGGCGTTCTTCGACCAAGGTTTCCACGATGGCATCGAAGGTTTTTTGGACAATTTCCTTCGTTTTGAGTTGCGTCAGGCCAATCTCCTCGGAGATGGTCTTTACGATCTCTTTTTTGGTCACGGCGAAAATTCTCCTCTAACGAGACGTAAAGTCGAAGGCTTGACAAGCCAGTTCGACCCGCCCATGTCACGCTCCAAGTGTAGGTGGCGTAAGTACTAGTGTCAAGCTATCTTTTCGATTTTGCGACACTGTCAGTAACAAGTTACGGCGACAAACATCTGCCACTTGGTCATGAATCGCTTGAGGATGATTGCGATTAACTTCAAATTTTCAAAGAACTTACGGCGAAACAGTGAACCCGCCGGCGATATGTATTCCATAAGTCATTACTAATAATGAACTTAAGAATATTAATGGCTAGCGACGACACGCTTCGTCTCAGCGCAGATAGACTGCGCTGGTCGGCCTGTAGTATCGACGTTTCAACCGCCAAACTTTACCGAATGGGAAGAATTTGAAAAATCGGCAAACTTTGCGCCGGCGGGAGACATCAAATTTTGATGACCGCCGATTGCGCCAGCACCTCTTCCACGCTGTACAGTTTCCCTTTGCCACTTCCCGGACAAACCTGGCAAGTTTCCTTCCAGGCCTGCGGCGACCGAATATTGGAGTCCCAGAAGGGCCAGGTGCGGCACTGGCGGGGCCGAGCTTGGTAAACTTTGCACTTGCGAGCTTGGCTGTCGAAAAAAACGCAGTCGCCGTTATCGTATTCGAGCAGGCTTTTGCGCGACCCAACTCGACGCACATACCGGGCCTCAAAGTCATCAGCGGCCAGCCCGACAACTTTTGCTAGCGCCGCAATTTCATCCTCAGTCACCCACACATAGCCTGGCGTTCCCGTGCAGCAATCGCCGCATTGGGTGCACTGAAAGCGGAGGCCATTTTGAAACCAGGGAGCTTGTGGCATGGCGAAAGGATGAATGCAGGTCGATGCTGCGTCAGGAAATCGTGAAAGATTCAACCAGGGAAGGATTCCGGAAAGCGAAACGGGCCGTTAATTTGCTCGGGCGAGTTGGGCGACGGCGCCAATGGCAATCTCAATTTCATGCGGCGTGGTGAACGGGCCCACGCTAAAGCGCACGGTTCCTCCGTTTTGCAGGGTGTTCATGGCTTGGTGAATTAACGGCGCACAATGCAATCCGGCGCGAACTTGCACGCCAAAATTGGCATCCAAGGCTGCCGCCGCTTCTTGCGGATCATAGCCGGCGATCGAGATGCTGACAACGCCCACCGCTGGCGGAGAGTCCATGGAAGTTCCCGCTTTCTCTGTGACCGCCATGTTGGCGGCTGGTGAACATGCCAGAGCGCTAATGCCGTGCAGGGTGACTCCGTGAATTTGGCGCAAACCATCGCGCAGCCGAGCGGTAAGCTGTTGTTCGTGCTGCCAGATGCTCTGTATGCCTTGCTGCTGTAGCCAGCGTAAGGCGGCCGCTAAGCCTACCAGGCCGGGAACGTTGTGATTTCCGGTTTCGAACTTGTCGGGGAGCGTTTCCGGCTGGCGATCTTCGTGGCTGCGGGTGCCGGTGCCGCCTTGGCGGATTGTCTGCAATTCGTTTTCCAACCCGGGTCGAATATACAAAAACCCTGTTCCCAACGGTCCCAATAAACCCTTGTGGGCCGGGGCAGCGAGCAAATCAGCATGGAGCTCATCGACCGCCACAGGCAAATGTCCCACCGTTTGTGCAGCGTCTACCAAAAATCGTGCGCCATGCTCACGAACCATGCGGCCAATTTCAGCGACAGGCTCAATCACGCCGGTGACATTGGAAGCATGGGTGGTGACCACCAGCCGAGTGTTGGTTCGCAGCGCGCGGCGAATTTCATCGGGATCGACCAGGCCGACCGAATTGCACGGCACCCGGGTGACTGCGATTTCACCTTGTGCTTCCAAGTATCGCAATGGGCGCAGCACAGAATTATGATCGGCGGCGGTGCAAATGGCGTGATCGCCGCGGCGGAGCAATCCATGAATTGCGAAATTTAAGGCTTCCGTGCCGTTGGTGGTGAAGATAATTTGTTGCGCGCTCGTAGCTCCAATCAGACGAGCTACCGCCATGCGAGCTGCCGAAATGGTTGCTTCGACTTCCATCGCTTGGGAATACCCGCTACGACCCGCGGGCGCGCCATTTTCCCGCAAATAATGTTCCACCGCGGCATACACCGCTCCCGGCTTGGGCCAACTGGTGGCAGCATTGTCGAGGTAAATGCGAGGCATCGGCTAATTTTCACCACGGAGACACGGAGACACCCAGCCGGCAAGAAATGGCCGCAAATGAACGCGTATGAACGCAAATGAAGATTGAGTCGGCAGAACAAAACATTTACCGTTGCCTGGTTCGGTGTTTGTCTTTCAGATTTGCGTTTGTTCGCATTTATTCGCGGCTAACCTTTGGTCTGGCCTTTTCGGCTTTTGCGATTCCTTTAGCCGCCGATTTGGTACATGGCACGCTGGGGCTGAACAAAATCGGGCGTGTCGATGCCGTGGCCTGGCTTCTTGGCTTGCACGCAGGCGGCCACTAAAGCGACCAATTCTTCGTCCCCCGCGCCGCGGCGCAGTAGCGCGCGGGCATCCCATTCAATTGTAGAGAACAAGCAGTTGCGCACTTGTCCCTCGGCGGTTAGCCGCAATCGATTGCAGGAACCACAAAACGGTTCCGACACGGGATTGATGAAGCCGACCCGGCCGCCTTCATCGACATAGCGAAAATCGGTGGCAGGCTGACTTGGATCGACCACCGGCAACGGCTCCAAATTGCCGACTTCACGCTCGATGATTTCGCGCACTTCCGCGCCGCTGAGTAATTGGTCGTGGTTCCAGTGATGTTCCGCATCCAGCGGCATGTATTCGATGAATCTCAATTCCAATTTCTGTTGCCGGGCAAAACAGGCCAGCGGCACAATTTCTTCCTCCGTGATGCCGCGAATGGAAACTGCATTCAACCGGATGTTGCGAAAGCCCGCCTGCTGAGCGGCGTAAATTCCATCCAGCACGCGCTGTAAACCCTTGCGACGAGCGATTTGCTGGAAGGCGGCTTCGGAAAGCGCATCCAAGCTGATGTTCAATCGCTGCAATCCGGCGGCACGCAGCGCGCCAGCTTGCTCCGTGAGCAGCAGGCCGTTGGTTGTCAGGGCAATATCGCGGATGCCCGGAACGGAGGCCAGCATTTTCACCAGCGTGGGCAATTCATTGCGCAGTAGCGGTTCGCCGCCGGTCAATCGCAATTTGTCGATTCCCAGCTTCACCAGCGCTTGGACAAACCGCGTAATTTCTTCGAAGGTGAGTAATTCTTCGCGCGGCAGAAACTGGACATTTTCCATCGGCATGCAATAAAAGCAGCGTAGATTGCAGCGATCGGTCACGCTGATGCGCAAGCTGTTATGAATTCGGCCGAAGGAATCAACGAGCATGGGAAGGGGAGTGGCTAGGGGCTAGGGATTAGGGATTAGGGGTTAGGGGTGGATGCACCCATTCGGCCGTTCCGTCGGACCAGTTTTCGCGCTTCCAAATGGGCACTTCGGTTTTGATGGTGTCGATCAGCCAACGAGCCGCAGCGAAAGCATCGCTGCGATGCGGCGTGCTTATGGCCACAGCAACGCTGGCTTCACCCGGCTGCAAGTGTCCCAGCCGATGAATCACGCAGCACTCGGTAATGGGCCAGCGTCGGCGAGCTTCGGCTTCAAGCTCCGCCAGCTTGCTCTCGGCCATTTCCGGATAGCATTCGTAATCGAGCGAAGCGGTGCGGCGGCCGCCGGTCATTTCCCGCGCCGTGCCTAGGAACAACACCACGGCTCCGGCTGCCGGCGATTGCACACGGTCCAGCAGGGCAGAAGTGTCAATGGTGTTTGGTGTGAGTTCGATCACGGCGGTCAAAACTGATTAGGTGTGTTATCGATTTGAAAGGGTGTGTTTTGAAAAGAACTCGATTTGTTTACAGGAGAAATGCTGAATTACCGCCCACAACTTCATTCTATCCGCCGCTGACGGGCGGGATACATGCTACCTGGGCGTCGGCCGGAATGGGTGTGGAATCGTCGGCGTAATTGGCATTTACGGCAAAGCGTAATTGTGGACCAAATTGAGCCAGGCCAGGCACCCGAGCCAACAGCGCTTGTCGCAAATCGGCCACGGTTGCCGGCAGGGGCACTTCAACTTCCAGGGAATCTGCCTGGGCCCATTGCCGCGCCACGGCGAAAAGTTGAACGCGAACTTTCACGTAACCACCAACTCCTCGGCGCGCTTAGTTAATAGTTGCGAAATTTCGGGCATCAATCCGTACGACAAAGCCAACAGCTTGAGCGGGTGAATCGTGGGCTTGGGCGTGCCTTGCTCCATTTGAATTTTGCAGCAACTGCATTCGGTGGCGCCGATTTGCAAGCCTGGATCCCGGAGGCGCGAAATCAATCCCCAGCCGGCGCGCAGGCTGGTGCGGTAATTTTCGCGTTTTAACCCCCACAGGCCGGCCATGCCGGAGCAGCCGCGATCGATGCATTGTACGCTCAACCCGGGAATTAGCTTAAGCAGGTTTTCGCTCGGCGAGCCAACCCCCAGTGCTCGAATGTGACACGGTTGATGGTAGCCGACGACCGTGTTCAGCGGCTTCAAATCGAGCTGCAGCAAGCCCTGCTGGTGCAATGCCCATAAGTAGGCGCAAGCGTCGCTGCTGTTGGCAGCGACGGCGCGGGCATCACCATCGTCAATGAGGTTCAAGTATTCGTGCGTCAAGCACAACGCCGTGGAGGGTTCGCTTGCGACAATGTGATAACCTTGGCGGACCGCTTCGGCCAGCAAATGCAAGTTGTGCATGGCCAACCGCCGGGCGGGGCCCAGCGATCCCATGGTAATTAAACCCATGCCGCTGGGCTTTTGGTCGGGATGAACATAAACGGCGACGCCATTATGCTCCATCACCGCGACCAAAGCGTCGGCCAGTTGCGGATCGTGATAGTTCGCATAAGTGTCGACAAAATACAAAACTTTGCGGCCTGTGCGGCGGGTAGGGCGTGTCAGGCGGCGGCGAGCGGCTCGGCGCGCGAAGCTGCGCCGCGCAAATTGCGGGAGCTTGCGCCCTTGAGCAATGCCCAGTGTTTTTTCCATGACCCAGCGAGCCGGCCGATTGCTGATGGCCCAATTTGCCAAGAGGCTGAATTTACTTCCCCACTTGCTAAGCTTGTCGAACCGCGCCAGCAGCCATTCGCCGGGCCGCAGGCCGTTGGCGTCGATGTACATAGCCTTGGCCTCGATCATCAATTTGGGAATATCGATGCCGGCCGGGCATTCCAAGCGGCATTGGTGGCAGTTCACGCATAAATCGGCAACAGCCTTGTATTCCTCGCTGTGGTCGGTATCGGCATCCAGCCGGCCGTCGAAAATGGCGCGCAGCAAATTAGCCTTGGCGCGCGGCGAAGCCTCCTCGGCAGGCAATACGCGGAAAATTGGACACATCCGCACGTCCGGAAGCTGCGAGCGGCAAGCGCCGCAGCCGTTGCAGCGCTGGGCTTCGTCCAGGAGTTGCTGGCGATTCCAGTTCAAATGCAATTCGACCAAGCGAGGCGTGGCCGGCGAATCGGCGGGAGCCTTGGAGGGCGCCGGCGCGGCTGTGCCCTCGGCCGACAGGCCCGCTTTTTCTGGCTTCGCAGCCGTCGCAGCCGTGGCGGCCATGGCTCCATTGCCGCCGGCTAAATTTCCGACGGGGCGAAGATTGCGCGTGATGGACACCGGCTCGTCGGTCACAATTTTTCCGGGATTGAGAATTCCCAGCGGATCGAACGCGGCCTTCAGCTCTCGAAATACGTCGTACAAGGCGCCATACTGCTGGCGCACAAACGGCGTGCGGCTGTAGCCGTCGCCATGCTCGCCGCTGATCGTTCCCCCCACGGCCAGTACTTCGGCATACAATTCCGCGGCCAGCGTTTCCATTTTTTGCACGTCTTCGGGGCTGGCCAAGTCGATGAATGGTCGCAGATGCAACTGCCCGTGTCCGACATGGCCATACAGCGACGCGGTGACTTGTTGCCGTTTCAGAGTGTTTTGCAGCCGCACCAAAAACTCGGGCAGTTGCGCCGGCGGCACCGCCACGTCTTCCACAATGGGCACCGGCCGCACGCTTCCTTTTAAGCGGTGCAGCGTCGGCACCACGCGGCGAGCAAGCTGCCAATATAAATCGACCTCGGCGTAATCGAACGCTTGCCGAGCATCAAAGGCCAATTGGGTTTTGCGGCGCACCCGATCGACGGTGGCTGTCAACCGTTGGCGAACCAGCGCCGCATCATCGCCGGAGTATTCCACCAAGAGCAACGCTTCCGCCGCGGCCGGAATGAGAACCTCGTATTCCGGGCTGGTCTCGCGCGCCAAGCTCAAATGACGCCGATCCAATAGATCGCAAGCACTCGGCTCGAACGGCAAAATCTCCTGCACAGCCAGCGCCGCGTTTTCCAAGCGATCGAAGAACAACATCGCGGCGCCGCGGGCCGTGGGCAGCGGTTGGGTGGCCAAGGTCGCTTCGGTCACCAGGGCCAACGTCCCCTCGGAGCCGCATAACAAGCGCGCCAAATGCAAATGCGTGGGGCTTAACACATCGGTCAATTGATAACCACACCTGTTGACCAGCGATTTCGACTGACGCGCGGCAATCGATGGTGAATTGCGCTGGAGAAGCTCGGACACCTTTTGCACGAGTTCCTGCCGGCGTAATTCCACAGGACTAAGCGGTTCCGCCGTTGCTACTGACGCTCCGTTGCCACTTTGATCAGCGGCTGGCGCGCTGGCTGGGGCGGCATGGTCGATCAATTCTTCCCGGCCCAACTCCATCACCGTGCCGTCGGCCAGCGCCACTTGCAGACTCACGACGTGTTGCCGTGCCGAACCGTATTTCGGCCAGTAGCTGCCGGAGGCATCAACGGCAATGACGCTGCCCATGGTGGTGACGTTGCTGTTGGCCGGATCGGGCCCAAAAATGCGCTCGAAAGCGCGCAAATGCTGATTCAATAGCGCCAGCACCACGCCGGGCTGCACGCGCACCGTTTCGCTTTCTGTGCGAATGATTCGCCGCATGTAGCGCGAGAAATCGACGACAATTCCAGTTCCCAGCGATTCGCCGGCCAGGCCCGTGCCCGTCCCTCGAGCGTGAATTGCAATGCGCTGCTGGGCGGCATATTTCACCACGGCCGAAACATCGGCCGTATTGCGTGGGCGAACAACGGCCAGCGGCTTCAACTCGTACAAGCTGGCGTCACTGGCAAAGAGTTGCAGAAACACGTCGTCACAGCGCACGTCGCCGGCGACCAGGCCGCGCAAATCTTCTTGAATTCTTTGGCGTTGCGGATCCATGTCGCTGTGTGCTGGCCTGTCTGGCTGGGGCTAAACGTGCGCCTCCGCTGATTTTCCTGCGCCCGGCGCTGGGTTGCCTGCCGGTTGCGATCGGCGGGCCGCTTCCTGCTGTTGGGCCCAGCGTATTTTCTGCTGCCGGTAGCGCTCGTGCGTTTCTAAATTGAACGCTGCATGCTGATCGACATCGGCCGTTCCCCGATACATGGCGCCGCAGCGATAGCACATCAGCGCGTTGGGCACAAACACATACAAAATCACGTCGACCAAGGCCGTGGCGAACAATATGGCGAACGTCCAATACAGCATGCTGTAGGCCCAGGCCACGCAACTGCCCAATAAGCCGAGGGTGACAATGGCCACGCCCAATTGCTGCGGAAAATCTTTACGGACAAATAAATCGGCGCTGGGGCAAGCCAGGCAGCGATGCACGCCGCCGTGTTCGTCGATCGCGCCGGCCGGAATTTGCAGCGATTGGCCGCAGTGCGTGCAAGTCAAGGCGGTTGTGCCCGGGGCAATTTCCGCTGAATAGGCCGTCTCGCACTTCGGGCAGGGGAAAGTAACGTTCATCGAAAAAGGGGACAGGGGTGCGGGGGTAGGGCGTAGAGGAAGATTTCCATTGCTGGTCTTGTTCGTGTAACCCTACCCTCTACTCTCGAATCCCTAATCCCTTACTCATCATAGAGGATAACCCGTGCCGGCGGACAGTAGCAGGCTGGTCAATTCTCCTAGAAACGTGGCTAAAACCGCCACATACAAAATTCCTGTGCAGCTTTGAGTGTTGGGAATTTTGAGAGTTTCCCACGCCATCCACGTGAGCGCCGTCGTGCCCAGTATTCCGGCGGTCCAGCGCAACACCAGCAACCACGTTTGCACCGTGGAAAGTTCCTGGCCTTGCCACAGCATCAGCAGCATTGCCGTCAGACAAACCGCAGCTCGCGCCACGGCGGCGATGGCCATCAGCTTGAGCAATTTTTTCAAGGGAGCAATTTCCATCGTCGGCGAGTTGAGATACCAATGCCCCAGAAACATTGCCGCCAGTGTGCCGCCGACAAGCAAGCCAGCCGTCAGTGGATCGAGGAAGAAGGAAATAAAAAGTCGCAGTATAAAATGCGAAAACATGCCGGGCACTAAAAAAAATACGTTTTGGTACGATTGAACGTATCCACTTTGTTGCACTTGTAGGTCCGAACAAGCGCCGACGAACGAAAAATACAAAATCAGCACTAATAATGTTGTTCCCAGCTTCGGCTTTTCATAGAGCCACGCGGCGGCACATAAATAACTTGCTACGGCAGCAACAATCGGCGGGGCCAGCAATAATTGCGATTGGTCAGCCAGCGCCGCCAAGACCGCCAGCACATTCAAGCCCAGCAGCACGTAGGCATGGTTGCGAAAGTAACCGCTGGTAACTTTTTTGGGCGACGTAATCGCCATGGCAAAAGCCAAGCCCAGCGACAGCCGGAGAACAAATTGGCTAAGAATGAGCATGGAAGGCAGAAGGCTGAAGGCAGAAGCGGGGGAGGCACAAAGCAGCCAGCAGAACGGGAAGGTGAATTCAGTCTGCCTTCTGCTTTCTACCTTCTGCCTTTAAATCAGCGCCGTTCGCCGTAAATCAGCGTCATCACTTCGGAGCGGCTGGACAAATTGGAGCGAAACACGCCCTTCATCGCCGACGTTACGCACACGCTGCCCGGCTTGCGGACTCCGCGAATGGTCATGCACGTGTGCGTGGCCTCAATGACCACGGCCACCCCCTTGGCATCCAATTCCTCGACCAGCAGGTTCGCAATATCTTCGGTCATGCGCTCCTGCACCTGCGGCCGCTTGGAAACCACTTCCACTACGCGGGCCAGCTTGCTCAAGCCAATCACGCGGCCATTGGGAATGTACGCCACATGCGCTTGCCCCATGAACGGCAGCATATGGTGCTCGCACACGCTGTTGAAAGCGATGTCGCGGATCAGCACCACTTCGTCGTATTCCTGCGTGAAGAATTTTTGCAAATGGGCCCGGGGATTTTCGTGCAGTCCGCTGAACAGCTCCGCGTACATGCGCGCCACCCGGGCGGGTGTTTCGCGGAGCCCTTCTCGATCGGGGTCTTCCCCCACGGCGGCCAGGATTTCGCGCACGGCGTGTTCGATCCGTCGCATGTCGACATGCCGGGACGCAAGCGAGGTAGATTCCTCGTCTTCTTCCAATGCCATTGTGCTGTTAAAGATGTCGGAATCGGTTGAGCGTGGAGGCATAGGTGGAAAATGTAAAGGGAGGTTCGAGAAATGTTAGAAGGAACGACAGAATTGATTACACGGTAGTTGGAACGCTCCGAATTCAATTGCTGCTAAACGCAGGAGGGAAATCACGGTCCCGCGACATGTACCCCGGAGTCGATTTCTTCCCCTTGGTCAAACACTCTAATAGTAGCAAGGCACGCAAATCGGGAAGAGGCTGGGCCAACAATTCGGCCTTAATTTTTTGATCTAAATTCAGCGTATAAGCCACAATATCGGTCAACATTCCCAAATTGATTTGGTCGGTCAAAAATGGCTCCAACTGCGATTGCGAAACCGGCAACTTGGGAAGCATGCGGCGAAAAGCCGCCACCAGTCGGCGCTGCAAGCCGCTGCGGCGCGAAGCGTTTTCCGCCGGATACACGTCGTCCAAAAGCGTTACCTCGGCTTCACGAAACAATTTGGCCGGCGGCAGTTCGCGGGCAATTTTGATCCGCTTGATGCCCCAGACTAGCACATTGTACGTTCCCTCCTCCGTTTTATGCTGCGTGGCCACCCGGCACAAGCAAGCGACCGGATGCACCGGCGGCCGGCCTTCATAATCGGCTTCCCATCCGGGAGACAATTGTGCCAGGGCAAACAGCATGTCGTCGGCCAGCGCCTCCTCAAGCATCGCCCGATAGCGTGGCTCGAAAACATGCAGCGCCTGCATGACGTGCGGAAACATCACCAAATTGGGCAGCGGAAACAACCGCGCCGTGCCGCTAAACGTTTCCGGTGAGAATGAGAGTTCTTCGGATGACATGATTCAAGAACTTTATTTTACCACGGAGACACGGAGGCACGGAGCGGTAAATGTCTAATTTCAAATGACGAATAACGAAAGAATGACGAATGGCCAAGCACCAATGGCTAAGGAAAGCCGCCGTGTTTGGTCATTGGGATTTGGTCATTCGACATTCATTCGGCATTCGTCCATTAGTCCTTCGTCCTTTCCCTCTCCGTGCCTCTGCGTCTCTGTGGTGAATTCTATGCCGGCGGTGGGTTCAAGTGAATTTCCGGAATCAATTCCGGGTTCAAGTCAATCTTTGGAAACTCCTCCGCGTTGCACACAGCTACTTCCGCGAAGCACTGCTGGAATTGGCCCAAAAATGTTTCCAAATCCAGCCCGATGTGCTTCGGCCGGTAGGGATTCAAGTATCCGCACGTGCTGTGATACAGTTTCTTTGCGCCGCGGATGTTGCCGTTGCCAAAATGGAACAGGGCCACCGCCGCCTGAATTAACCCCTGAAAAAATTTGCGCGACGGACCGCGATAATCGGTCCACAACTCCTCCCAAGATTCGTGGCTCTCGAAGAAATCGCACGCGTTGAAGTGCGCAATGCCCTCCAAGTATAATGGATGGTAATTGCTTTCGTCGTCGGCCGGATGCTCGACCATGAGGGCGACCTGCTAAAGGCTGGCGCGGGCGCAGCGTGCTTATCTATTCATCATAAGCATTTGTTCCGATTTCGACAGAGGCGCAACCGCCCGATGGCATCAACCCATTTACCGTCGCTCCGGACAGCGCTATTTGCCCAACGGATTTCCCCGGCGCTGAAAGCACAGGCCGCTATCGTCACCGGCGACGCGCGCTGGACCTGGGAAGATTTGAAGTCCTTAACCACTCAAGCCTCGCAGGAATTTTCCGCCTTGCGCGGCGCGCGTATCGGGCTGGTGCACCGTGGAGATGGGCTCAGTTGGGCCGCGTTGACGGCGCTGGATGAGCTACGGGCGGACGTATTTTTGCTGAACCCGGCGCTGGCAACCGAAGCGCAGCGTCAGCTCGTCCAGGAATTTCGCTGGGCGGCAATTATTTCTGGCTTCGATAGCCAACCGTTTGAAAACGCGGCCGCCGGCAGCGGGGAAAGTTCCGTTATCATTCTCACTTCAGGCACGTCAGGACGCCCCAAAGCCGTGCGACACAACTGGGCCAGCTTAAGCCGGCCCGTGCGATTGGCCGCCGCCGCGGAGCCGCCCGTCTGGCTGCAATCGTATTTGCCGAATTTGTACGCCGGCATTCAAGTGTCGCTGCAATGCTTATTGAACGGCGGAACGTTGGTGTCTCCTCATCCGGATGCCGATGTGGACGAAATTATCGACATGCTGCTGCGCGAGCGTGTGGAATTTGCCTCGGCCACGCCGTCGTATTGGCGGCGGTTGCTGTTGTTCGGCGATACAGGCAAGCTGCAATCGGCGCCGCTAAAGCAAATTACGCTGGGCGGCGAAGCCATCGACCAGCACGTGCTCGACCTGCTCAGGGCTACGCTGCCCAACACGCGGATTGTCCACATTTATGCCACGTCCGAATTGGGCCGCTGCTTTTCCGTAACCGACGGCAAGGCAGGATTTCCTGCCGGGTGGGTTGGTTCGACAACCGCCGACGGCGTGGAGCTGAAAATCGAAGACGACGAGCTGCTGGTCCGATCGCCCAACGCCATGCTAGGCTATGATAGGCCCAGCGATGATAGACACGGCGACGATAAGCCCAGCGATGATCGTTCGCGGCCTGCAAGCGCAGGGCGAAACGAGTGGATTGCCACGGGCGATTTGGTGCGGCGCAGCGGCGATCGCTATGTGTTTGTCGGGCGGCGGAGCGATGTCATTAACGTTGGCGGAAACAAGGTTTATCCGCAAGAAGTGGAGCCTGTGTTGCGGGCGGTTCCCGGCGTGGCCGACGTGCGAGTGTATGCCCGGCAATCGTCGCTGGTAGGACAGTTGGTCGCGGCCCAAATTGTGCCGGCCAGGCTGGAAGAAGCGGAAGCGGTGAAGGCCAAAGTAATGGAAGCGGCCCTCGAAAAGCTAGCGCCGCATCAACGGCCGCGCGTGATTGAACTGGTGGAGCGAATCGAACTTTCGGCCGCAGGAAAAGTTGTGCGCACCGCAACGTGAATGGATAAAAATTTGTGAGCACCATCGGCGAAGGAAAAAATCGGCACATCATGGTCAGCGGCGGCAGTCGCGGACTGGGGCAAGCCTTGGTCGAAGATTTGCTCGCGGCCGGCTACAATGTCAGCACGTTCAGCCGCAAACCATCCAAGTTCACCGATGCGCAAGCGTCAAATAACAACTTCTTTTTTTCCACGGCCGACGTGGCCGATGGCGCTACGCTGCCGGCTTTTGTAGAAGCCGCGGAAGGCCGATTCGGCATTCCTTACGGGCTGGTCAACTGCGCCGGAGTGGCCATCGACGGCGTGTTGGCCACAACGCCAGAAGAGAAAATCCAGCGCGTGGTGCAAATTAACTTGATCGGCGCGCTGTCGCTGACCCGAGCGGTCGTCCGGCGGATGCTGCTAGGGACCGGCGGCGGTTCGATTGTAAATATTTCGTCGATTATCGGCCTGCGGGGTTACAGCGGGCTGTCGGCTTATGCAGCGACGAAGGGGGGCTTGGACGCCATGACCCGCTCGCTGGCCCGGGAATTGGGGGAGCGGCAAATTCGAGTGAATTCCGTCGCGCCGGGCTATGTGGAAACGGAAATGACGCACGGCCTGAGCCAGGAACAGCTCGATCGAATTACCCGCCGCACGCCGCTGGGTCGCTTAGCGCAGCCCACCGACGTGGCCGGCGCCGTGCGATTCTTGCTTTCGGATCAGGCGCAGTTCATCACGGGCCAAACACTGGCCGTCGATGGCGGCATTACCGTCTGAGTGGAGTCACGCTTTTCTACCGGCCGAAATAGTAACGCGTGCCATGCCCACGGCTCTGTGTGGGCATGGAAACTCACAGAGAATCCAGGCATGGCCACTCAAAGCAGTGGCCATGGCACACGTCTTAGTAATGACGGTTATTGGATTGAGGCAAAGCTGGAGATGATCGAGCTGCGCTTCTAACGCCGCTGCATCGACATCACCAGCCGTAAAATGTACCAGAACAGCAGCGCTACCGAGGCAAACAGTGCCAGCGAAGCGGCCACGTGTTGCCCAATGCGATAATGATACAGCACGTTGGACGTGTCGTACAAAATGTAACCGCTGGCCAGCACAATCATGGCGACGGTAAACAAGTTGCCCATGTTAAACCCGAACAAAGCGCCGCAAGCAATAAAACCCAGCGCGGCAAATCCGCCCACAAACAATGCCGTGCGCAGGAAGGAGAAATCGTGCCCCGTGGCAAACACGGCCACCGTCAGGCCGGCAAACATGATTAATGTAATCAACCCGGCCGTGGGAATGACATTGGCGCCGCCGAATTGGGGCGTCGACGCAATAAATAATAGCGGTGCGAAAATGATCGATTCCGCAACCACGTACAGGCCCAGCCCGGCATATTGCATTCCGACCGAGGTCGACGACATGGCCCAGTAATTCGCCAACCAGGCCACGCCCATGAACAACAACAACACGATGAGCCACCCACCGCGGCCGTTGCCCATCATCATTCCCGCCAGACTTTCAGCCAGGGTGCTATCTTGTCCCGCTTGTCCCGTATTGATGTGAAAATAAGCAAACTCCAGCGCGCAGAAAGCCAGCACGGCGCCCAGCAGGTGCAAATATGTTTTCTTGATGAAATCGGCGCGCTCGTTCAGTTCGGCGCGGGCGGCTACGTTACCCCAAACGGAAGATTGCGAAATTTGATTTGGATTGTCGCCGAAGCTCATGGCGGATTCATTTGACGGATGAAGGGACGGGTGACTTGCGCAAAATCTGGATGTATCGCGGGTGATCGCTGCGCTGAAATAGCGCTTGCAAATCCATCATAAACCTATCCCTCCCGTGGCGTAGTGTCAAGCTGGATTTAGCCCTAACTTGGCTATCCGCTTGACACTTTTCGTTACTGGCCGCACAATCGCCAAAGCCTTAAGTCGTAGACCCAAGCGGCGCCGTGGAAGGAACTCTGCGGCCTCACCGGGCGCTAGATTACTTCGATACTTGATTCTCCGCGCAGGAATACCAGGCATGGCTGTCGCCAGCGCACAGGACGCGAAACGTCGGGCCGCAAAAATCGCCAAGCTGCTGGCGGCGGAGTACGCAAGCGCCAAGTGTGCTTTGAACTTTTCCACTCCGCTGGAATTGCTGATCGCCACCATTCTTTCTGCGCAGTGCACTGACGTGCGGGTGAATATGGTCACGCCCGTGCTGTTCAAAAAATATCCCACCGCGGCGGCGTTGGCAGCGGCGAATCGGACGGACCTGGAAAAGACAATTCAAAGCACCGGCTTTTTTCGCAACAAGGCCAAAAGCATTCAAGAGTGCTGCCGCAAGCTGGTGGAGGAGCACAACAGCAAAGTTCCGCAATCGCTGGAGGAATTGGTGAAATTGCCTGGCGTGGGGCGCAAAACGGCCAATGTGGTGCTGGGCACAGCATATGGAATTGCTTCTGGCGTGGTGGTCGATACCCACGTCAGCCGGCTTGCTCATCGCCTAGGTTTGACGAAACACTCCGACGCGGTGAAAATTGAGCGCGACCTGATGCCGCTGTTGCCCGAGGGCCAGTGGATTGATTTCAGCCATCGGCTGATTCATCATGGGCGTCGAATTTGCACGGCCCGTAAGCCCCGGTGCGAGGATTGCGTGCTGAACGTGGTTTGCCCGAAAATTGGAGTCAAAAAGCAGGCCGCCGGCGGCCGGGTAGTTTCCTCCCGGGGATTGCGCGTCGGCGGAGCGAAAGCCAGTACGTCCGCCAGGGGAACTGCATCTGGCCGTGGACGGCGCAGCTAAGCGAGGAACGCCATGATTCTGACGGGCAACGAAATTCGCCAGCAATTGGGCGGGAACATCGTGATCGATCCGTTCAATGCGCGAAATCTTAACCCCAACAGCTACAACCTGGCGTTGCATCACGAATTGATGACGTACGAGGAAGTGGTGCTCGACATGCGCAAGGCCAACCGGGTGCGGCGCATCGAAATTCCAGAAGAAGGGCTGATTCTTAGCCCGAACCAACTGTATTTGGGCCGCACGGTGGAGCGGACCGAAACGCACAATTTAGTGCCCATGATTGAAGGGCGCTCCAGCGTGGGCCGGCTGGGGCTGTTTGTGCACGTTACGGCGGGCTTTGGCGACGTTGGGTTTTGCGGCTACTGGACGCTGGAGATGTTTGCCGTGCAGCCGGTGCGAATTTATCCGCGCGTGCCGATCTGCCAAATTTTTTATCACCAGGTGTGCGGTGAAATTACGGAATACCAAAGCGACAAATATCAGCACAACCGCGACATTCAGCCGAGCCTGTTATTCAAAGAGCTCAATCCGGAAGAGCAGCGCGATCCGCAGCTCAAGCTGGAATTTGGGATGGAGCGCTCGCACTAAGGAATGCTCGCATTAAACGGGCGATTGTAGCCCGCGGCCCACAGCATCCGGATCGGAAGGCGTGGCCTTCCGGCGATGTAGAAAACTTCGTCACACGGTCAGCTGTTAACTGCAACTGGCGGCGCTGAAATCTTCGCTATTGGCGAATTCCACCCGGTTGCGGCCGTTGTTTTTGGCCTGATACAACGCCGCGTCGGCGGCGCGGATCAGGCTGACCGCGTCGGTGGTTTGATCGGGACACGCCACGGCCACGCCCAAACTGGCCGTCACACCGACCGGACCGCGTGGCGTTTCGATGGCAATTTGCTCAATGGCCACGCGCATCCGCTCGGCGTGACTAAGGGCATTCATGCTGTCGCAGCCGGGCAATACCAAAATGAATTCTTCGCCGCCGAAGCGCCCCACCGCATCGTAGCGGCGGGTGCAACCTTGCATGGCCTTGGCTGCGGAACGGAGCGCTTCGTCGCCAATTAAATGGCCATAGTCGTCGTTGATTAGCTTGAAGCGATCCAAGTCGACCAGCACCACGCCAATCGATCCACCGTGTCGCTGCTGGCGAGCCAGCTCATTGGCCAGCATTTCGAACGTCGCTGCCCGATTCCACAGGCCGGTAAGGGCATCGTGCGTGGCCTGGTCGCGGAGGGTTTCGCGGGCCGCGATGAGCTGCTCCTGCAAATACAAAATGCGCTTGCCCGTTCGCAGGCGGACTTGCAACTCTCGGGCATCGTACGGCTTAATGACATAATCATCGGCGCCGGCGTCGAGCCCTTCAATCACGTCGTATTTGGTGTTTTTGCCCGTGAGGAGCAAAATGTACGTGTACGGCTCGGAGCGGAGTTGGCGAATTTCGCGGCAGATTTGCACGCCATCGAGGCCGGGCATTAGCCAGTCGAGAATGGCGAGCTTGGGCGCATCGACTTCCTGGAGAATGCGAAAGGCTTCCAGGCCGTCGCAGGCGACAACCACTTCGTATCCCCAGCGGCGCAGCGTGCTTTCCAGAAGTTTTCTGGAGACGGCTTCATCATCGGCAACAAGAACTTTCACGCGCATGTCTCCTGCGTCCAGCGAGTTAGTTCGAACTGGAGCCGATCGAGCTCGGCTTTCAAATCCGAGAGCGATTGCTTGGCGCCGTTCAAGTCGCCGCTGCGGCCTTGCTTTTCCAGATTCAGCGCGGCTGCAGCGCCGCCATCGGCGCTAAGATTTTGCAAAGCCCCTTTCAACGTGTGGGCGGCGCGCTGAATGGTGGGGGCATCTTGGCGATCCACGCCGGCTTCAATTTCGGTCACCAACCGCGGCGAGCTTTCCAAGTACAGGCCGATCATTTCCTCCAGCAAGGTGGTGTCGTTTTCGACCCGCTCCAGCAGGGCGGTAAAATTGATCGCTGGCAAAATTGTGGCGGCCCTTGCGGCGGCTCCCGACGCTGCAGTTGGCGTTGCAGACGATTGCTTGACCGAGAATGTTTCCTGATCTGCCAAATTATTCGCGGGCTGCGTCGACGTGGCGGCGGTGGTTCGTTTCGACATAAGTTCCTCAATGGTGGCCAATAATTCCTTGGGATTGACAGGCTTGGAAATGTAACCATCCATGCCGGCTTGCAAGCAGCATTCTCGGTCCCCTTTCATCGCCCGGGCGGTCATGGCGACGATGGGTAAATGCCGGCCGGTGCTTGGTTCCAGGGCCCGAATGGCGGCGGTCGCGGCGAAGCCGTCCATTTCCGGCATCTGCAAATCCATGAGCACCAAATCAAAGCGTTGCACTTTAACCGCCTGCAGGGCTTCCAGGCCATTTTCGACCGCCATGACCGTGTGGCCGCGCTTCTCCAAAATGCCGCTTGCCACCCGTTGATTGACGGGATTATCTTCCGCCAGCAGAATGTTCCAGCGCGACGCCGCGGCGGCGGGCGCTTGGCCATTGGCCGCGGAGGCTGGCGGTGGATTCAATTTAGGATCTGCCTGGATTGGATCCAGCAACAGCAGGATCGCATCGAGCAGTTCGGACTGTTTGATGGGCTTGGTCAAATACGCAGCCACGCCCAATTTGCGGCAAGTTTGCATGTCGGTGTGTTGCGCGGCCGAAGACAGCATCATTAAAATTGTTTCCTTCAGCCGAGGATTGGCTTTGATCCGCTCGACCAGCATGAAGCCGTCCATCGCCGGCATTTGGGCATCGAGCAGCACCATCGAAAACGGCTGTCCGCGGTCCATGGCCCGGTCCAGTGCGGCCAGGGCTTCGGGGCCTCCGGGAACCAGCGTGGCCTGCATGCCCCAACGGTGCAGCACCTCGGCCAAAATGCGGCGGTTCGTTTCGTTGTCGTCGACCACCAGCACCCGCACGTTTTTCAACGGGCCGGTGGAGCGGGCCGTGTTTTGCAGCGCCGCATCGCGATCGAAATTGAAGTTGGCGGTGAAATGAAATGTGCTGCCGCGCGCCAGCTCGCTTTCGATCCAAATTCGGCCCTGCATTAAGCCAATCAGCTTGGACGAAATGGCTAATCCTAAGCCGGTGCCGCCATACGTGCGGGTGGTCGAGGTATCCGCTTGCTCGAACGCTCTGAAAATAACGTCTTGCTTTTCTGGCGAAATGCCAATGCCCGTATCGGTGACGCTGAACTGCAGTTGCACCGATTGATCGTTCCGCGCGGCCACTTCCACCTGCACGATGACTTCGCCTTGCTTGGTGAATTTAATGGCGTTGCCGATTAAATTCACGAGCACTTGTCGCAAGCGGCCCGGATCGCCGACCATGTGCTCCGGCACGTCGGCTCCCACGCGGCAAGCCAGTTCCAAGCCCTTCTGATGCGCCCGCAACCCCAGCGTTTTGCAGGTGTTGCCCATGAGGTCGGGTAAATTAAAGCTGAGTTGCTCCATGTGCAGCTTGCCGGCCTCGATTTTGGAGAAATCGAGAATGTCGTTGATGACGGTCAGCAAAGAGTCGGCGCAGGATTTAACGGTATCTAAATATTCGCGTTGGCCGGCGCTCAGTTGGGTGTCGAGCGCCAACTCCGTCATGCCGACAATGCCGTTGAGCGGCGTGCGGATTTCGTGGCTCATGTTGGCCAGGAATTCGCTTTTGGCGCGGCTGGCAGCTTCGGCGGCTTCCTTGGCGTGCATTAATTCCGATTGGTTGGACCGCAGCTCGGCCGTGCGTTCAGTCACGGTTTGCTCGATCCGCATGTTCGTGGATTTCAATTCCGCCGTGCGGATCGCCATTTCGTGCATCTCGCACGTGCTTTGATAAATCGCGCGGATTAAAATCACGTCTTCAAACAGCACCCAACTGGCGTGCTCCAGGGTGCGAAACCAACTAGCGCTCAGCACGCCATACACCGATTCGGGCCAAAAAATTCCGCGTAGCAGGTGATCGGTGGCCACGACCACCGTGGCGGTCACCAGCACTTTCCAGTCGCGATAAACGGCCAAGAACGCCAGCGAGCCGAACACGTGAAAGTGCGTTTCAATCCGTCCGCCCGTCAGGTGAATCAGCAAGGCCGAGGTCAACATTTGGGCCGCGGCAATCACGTGCCGCGTGAAAACCTTGCCCGGACAAGTCATCGCCAGCAGCACGGGGAAGGCAGTAATCATTCCGCCCACGATCACCGCCGCCCAAACATGAATGTGCACCTGGCTGAGCGGGCCTGACCAGGCGCGCGGCGAGAGCCAGCAGGCCGCGGCGATGCTGGCGATATACTGCAGCAGCATCAGCGCGGCAAACAATCGATCGGTTCGCACATAGATTTGCTGCTGGTGGGCGGCAAACAATTCCGCCGCGCCAGCTTGAATTTCGGCATCGAGTTGGGCAGCTTTTGATTTCATGCTCGGATTCATTCCAACCAGGCTTTCACGGCGATGTACCGGAATTGATAATTGGGCAACCAAAGACTGGCGTTTGCCGGCAGCCGGAATCGCCGTGATTCACAAATTCTTGGATGGCGGTTTCGCCGGCATTGTCTCCTTCGTGGCCGCGCGCTCCGGTAATTCCGCCGCTAAACAAGAGTTTTCCGTGCGCATCGTACAAGAGCGTTTGGCCGGACGTGAAAATGTGAAAGCCGTTGGCAACGGCGCCATCCGGATCGCTGATCACATGCGCCCCCGGCAATGCCGATGCGCTCCGCCACAAATCGCTTTGCTCCCAGTTGTCTGGCATTTCGGTCGGCTTGTAAAAAACAATCCACACACTGACCGGCCGCTCGCAATTTCGCAACATCCGTTCCAGCTCCGACAAGCTGGCCCGCGTGCAGGGACAGTGCGGATGCACGAACATCACCAGCGTTGCCCCTTGGGGGTTTAATTCCAGGCCGGCTTGGGCGGGCCAATTTTTGGGCGGATCGCTGGCCGAACCGGGCGTGGCGGAATACACGGCCAAAAAACACAGCCCGGCGGCGACCGCTACCGACCACAAGACCGCCAGAACAACGGGCCAGTGATAGCGCGGATGGCGACCGGCGGCTTTTTCAATCGCAGAACTTTCGGTTTCGATGGTCTTGCTCATGCGCGGCCCGGCTGGGTGAAAAATCGTACGGACGCCGATGGCAACTCATGGCGGAGGGCCGCAGGGAACGCCCTGTGCACTATGGCGCAGCACCGTGTGCCCAATCCGCGTCCTTCAATTCATAGCTTGCCAAACGCGCACTGCCGGCGCGGCCAACTGCTTAAACGGAACGAATGGCACGATCGGCCTAAAGCCCTACCGCCAGCGGGAACCCGCACCCTCGCCTACCCCGCGTTTTTGCATGTGCAAGCTTCAGGCAGCGCGCGGAAGATAAAGCGGGCCAGCGGGAGTTACATCACCGCGAAGTAATTCTCCACGGCGAAATCGAAGTACTCGTTCGACAACGTCAACGGCAGATCGTGGAACGAGCAGTAATTGCGCACTTGCAACAGCAGGTCGCGCGGCTGGCAACAGCGGAAAGGCCGCTGCTGCTGTTTGTAGTGCTTTTCCAGCACGTAGTTGACCGTTTCCTCGCGATATTCAAAGCCCATTCGCGGGCACATCAGCTTGAACAACTCACGGAATTCATCTTCCGTCGGATCAACAACTTCAATTTTGTAAGGAATGCGCCGCAGAAAGGCGTCGTCGACCAGGTCCTTCGGCTCCAGGTTGGTCGAAAAGATAATCAACTGATCGAACGGCACTTGAATTTTCTTGCCGCTGGCCAGGTTTAAATAATCGTAGCGCTTTTCCAGCGGCATAATCCAGCGATTCAATAATTCATCGATGCTCATGCGCTGGCGGCCAAAATCGTCGATGACCAGCGTGCCGCAATTGCTTTTCATTTGCATGGGCGCTTCGCTGATGCCCGTGGCGGTGTTGAGCGTAACCTCCAGGTTGTCCATCGTCAGCTCGCCGCCGACGACAATGGTTGGCCGGCGAATGCGAATCCAGCGGGAGTCAATTTTTTTGTTGTTGAGCAACCCCTGCTGATTTTCCAGCGGGGCCACTTCGTGGTTGCTGGGGTCGTACAGCCGAATGATTTCCCCATCCACGCCAATGGAGCGCGGAATCCAAATGTACTGTCCAAAAGCTTTGGTAATGCGTTCGGCAATGCTGGTTTTGCCGTTGCCTGCCGCGCCGTACAGGAACAGCCCGCGGCCGGAATTGATGGCCGGTCCCAGCCGCCCCATCATTTTTTGGCTGATCAGCAAGTCGTCAAAGGCTTCCCGTAAGCTTTGCACCGTGGGACGTTGCCGCATGAGCGATTGCGCCTGGACGCTGGCCACGTAATGCTTCAAATGGACCGGCGCCGAGCCGAAGTACGTGCAATGCTCCGACAGCCGCCGGGCCCGTTCGCGTCCCAATTCCGCCAATTGGAATTGATAATCGTTCATCGCGGCCGACCCGCGATGAAACACCAACTGGTCTTGCTTCAATTGGCGCAGCAGTTCTTCAATCAGCGCGAACGGCAGCTTGAGTTGTTCGGCAATATCGCGCCCCGCGGCATCGCCCCGGGAGAGCAGAAATTTTAAAACCAGCGCTTCCACTTCGCTTTCCGAGAGCATTGCTTCGTGGTACGAAGTGGGTTCCAGCGGCACGAAATCTTCGCCCGCCGCCGGATTGGCGGCAGACGAGGCGGCCGTGCTTTGCTCGGCGGTTTGTCCCGTGAGGTCTGCGATGCGCCCCAGCAGCTGATTGAGCTTTTCCTGCCGCTGCTGATTCACTTGCGCGGCCGCCGCAGATTTGGCTCGGGTATGATCGGGCGTCGTGGCTTCAACGGCAGCCCAAGAATCGGCCCCGGCATGCTCGCCCGCGGACTTGGTAAGCCGGCTGAGCAATTCCTGCACGGTAGAAGAACGATCGGCCATGGAGCGGATTCCTCTTGTAAATAGTGGCGCGGAAACGCCACGACTGCGGACCAAGGGAAATTACTTGCACTTCGAGCCAGCCACCCGCTCCTGACTAGGATGTGACAAGCCCAGCAGCGTATGAAATCTAGGTTCCGGTTGGCGGCCGTCAAACCGGCGGAACGGGTCTGCCAAAGCGAGCGTCACAGAGTAGCGATTATGGCGAAAATACAATGGATAATTGGCTTGGTTTTTGCCATCGGCTGCCCCCCAGACACCACTTCCGAAAACCGCTAGAATGCCGGAAGAGCAGTGGGATTTTCCCCAACCTTACCCCCCGCTAGCTCTCTTTCCCCGCGTAAATTAATCCTGGTGCAAAGCTATGAGCCCCGCCCCACGGTCTGCTGATCCCTTTGGAGCAAAAACCACGTTGAACACCGGCAGCGGCACGGCGCTGTTGTACCGCTTGTCGAAACTGGAAGACGCCGGCCTCGGGAGCATTTCGGCGTTGCCGTTTTTCATCCGCATTTTGCTGGAAGCCGTGCTTCGCAATTGCGATGGCTATTCGGTGACCGAAGCCGACGTGAAAAATCTGGCCGCCTGGAACGCCGAAAAGCCCGCGGAGTTGGAAATACCCTTCAAGCCCGCCCGCGTGGTGCTGCAAGATTTTACCGGAGTGCCCTGCGTGGTCGATTTGGCGGCCATGCGCAGCGCCATGCAGAGGTTAGGCGGCGATCCTAAAAAAATCAATCCGTTGGTGCCGGTCGATTTGGTCATCGACCATTCCATTCAGGTCGATTATTTCGGGGCTGCCAACGCGCTGGATTTGAATGTCGATTTGGAATTTGCCCGCAACCAGGAGCGCTACGAGTTCCTCCGCTGGGGACAAAAGGCGTTCAACAATTTTCGGGTCGTGCCGCCGAACATTGGAATTGTGCATCAGGTGAATTTGGAATATTTGGCCAAGGTGGCCTTCGTGCGCAAAATTGACGGCGAAGATGTCGCCCTGCCCGATTCGCTGGTCGGCACCGATAGCCACACCACAATGATCAACGGCTTAGGCGTGGTAGGCTGGGGCGTGGGGGGCATCGAGGCCGAAGCCAACATGCTGGGCCAGCCCTTGTACATGCTCATGCCGGAAGTCATCGGCTTCGAGATCACGGGCGAAATGCAGCCGACGATTACCGCGACCGACCTGGTCCTGACCGTTACGCAAATTCTGC